>NZ_JBNJOH010000004.1:0-178164 GCF_050113735.1 Vibrio sp. TRT 2004
AATTGCTCAATAAATCGGTCATATCCCATGCCGGATGGGGTCACCTCTTTGAGCTCACTTTCAGACAAGGAGTCAAAATCCCCTTCCACTTGCTGAAATTCGTGCGCCATCAAATGGATAAGTTCAACGGTTTTATACCCCACGCCATGCCCTATTGAATCGTTTATGAGTGGTTCAAAGGTTACCTAGCTTGCGCTTTTATATCTATAGCTCGGATATAAAATCAATTGAATAGATATCACATATGTCGTGATAATCAGCTTCTTTCTAAGACAATAAACACACGGCAAGGTTATTGATTCGCACTACAGCGAACGATAAATTCATTGCAATCGTCTTTTCTTGGTAACAGCTCAATAGATGCGTTGTGTAGTGTCGCGACGTCGAGCTGAAAATGCGTGGCTTGAGTTTGAGGTTTCATGAGCGTCACCTTACCTTGGTTCATTACCTGTAAGATAAAATGCGAAACTTAAGAAGCCCTTAATGTTAGAAATATTCTATAAAACCCCTTCTAACCCACTGAAATTATTACTCTCTATTGAACCAAAAAAGTGATGCCTAACTACCATGAACCGTTAGATATGCGCAGTATGCTCGCGCTTTTTCACCACCCTGCTGCTGGGTATAGCACGTTCGGTAGTTGTCGATGTAACGAAGAAAAACGGCCTCAGCTTGCGCTTTAGGCATTTCCACCAGTTGGTTGATAAAACGTCGCGATCCCACTTCAAAGTGCTGGGTATCGATTGGGGTGTTCCAGTCTCCTCCCCAGATTAAAAATCCATGATGAGCGAACAGCTCTACGACATCTTCCGCCATGCCCTGACGTTCGATCTCTTCTCGAGCCCTATAGCGAGTCCGGTTGACATAACGTGTTGCAGATTGTGCAGGTTTGACAAAAATCTGACCATTATCGGCAAACTCTACGAATGGGTTTTGCACGGGGTTAACGTCTATCGCGACGCCATAAGCATGTTTAGACCAACTAGAACCGCTCGTGATCGGCCGAGCATTAAACGCACTGCTATTGTTCGCTGCCATCGATGCGTCGTCATCCCCTTTAAATTCTCGCATCAATTTCGCAGAATGGAGTGGGAAACGGCGTTGATACAAATCCGCAAAAAGGCGTTCCACTGAAGGAGCGACAATATCAAGGACGATCACGCTCCCTCGCTGGGTTTGCCCAGAGAAATCAATAAAATCAAAGTCAACCTTAGCCAGGCGTTCACATCCTACCGGAGCTCCAGAAGTCAATACGCCCTGCTTTTTCATCATCCCGCATTGCCACTCAGAGACAGGCGCTACCTGAGCATAACTGGTGGCACTTATCGAAAGGAATAACAACGGCAGTAACCAATTTTTCACGTAGCATTTCCTTCTTTTAGAGATTCAGAGGTAGGCTCAAATCCACCTCTAACTCAGCAACTTTTCGCTAGTTTGCATCTTTAGTCTTGCGGCTTCAAGCGGATCAAATCGGTGAGAAACGAGACATTCGATCACAAATAACTGGCTGAGTTAATTCATAATTACTTAGAAAACACTGCAAATTCGCAATTCGGACCACTCACTTTGTATTGCTGGTGACTTGAAGGCAAAGTCAACTGAGAATAACTCGGAGAGAAAGATGGAAATCATACATCACGGAGGGAAGCATACGGTCACAGGTTCATGTCATGAACTGAGGCATGATAATCAGGCTCTGTTGATCGACTGTGGTTTGTTTCAAGGACAAGATGCTCGCTCGCTTGACATTGATTTCCCAATCAAACAACTCAATGGGCTGATTCTAACTCATAGTCATATCGACCATATTGGGCGAATACCATGGTTGCTCGCGGCGGGATTTAAACAGCCAATATTTTGTACGCAAGCCACTGCGGAACTGGTCCCTCTGATGCTCGAAGATAACCTTAAGTTACAACTGGGGCTCACCGCAAAAAAAGCACAGCGGGTGTTAGAACGAGTCAAGCGCCAGCTCTGTCCTTATCCCTATGATCATTGGTTTTCTCTCGATAGCAAACAATCTGACTCAATCCAGATACGTCTGCAACAAGCTGGGCACATTCTAGGCTCTTGTTATGTTGAGTTGTGCTTACCCAACCAAGAGATCGTCGTTTTTTCTGGTGATTTAGGCCCAACGAACACACCATTGCTGCCCGATCCTGTCTCACCTCAGCAAGCGGATTATCTGTTTATTGAAACGACGTACGGCGATACACAACACGAAGATATCGCCACGCGCTCCTTGCGGCTGAAAGCCATCATCGATCGTTCTCTTGAAGACGGCGGAACGATACTGATACCGGCGTTTAGTGTCGGCAGAACCCAAGAACTGCTCTTTGATATCGAGCAACTGGTATTTGAGCATCAGATAGATACCAAAATCCCTATAATCCTTGATTCTCCCATGGCACAGAAAGTCACCCGTTCCTATCGCCGTTTCAAGCAATTGTGGGGAAATGAAGCCAAGCAAAGACTGCAAAACCGACGCCATCCACTCGCGTTCGAGCAATGCATCACAGTTGAAGATTTTCGCACCCACCTCCGACTGGTTAACCGACTTAAATCGACCGGAGAACCTGCGATAGTCGTCGCCTCTTCAGGAATGTGTCAGGGAGGTCGCATAGTGGACTACCTTAAAGCCTTGCTGCCAGATCAACGCACCGATATTTTGCTCGCTGGCTATCAAGCGGAAGGAACACTTGGTCGTGCCATTCAATCTGGCTGCGTCGACATTGAGATTGACGATGAGCAGGTGGAAGTATTGGCACAGGTTCATACCATGTCAGGTTACTCAGCCCATGCAGACCAATCGGATCTACTGCGTTTTATCGAAGGAATCCCTGCTAAGCCGCAAGCGATTCATTTGATTCATGGTGAGCCAAATACCCAATCCCAATTTGCAGAGCTCCTTCGCCGCCGAGATTATCAAGTTATCGAATAAAAATAAGGCTGCGAACAACGCAGCCTTATTGTGTTGAGCTGACAGTTTGACGTAAAAGCTATTTTTTACGTATTTCGACAATGTTACTGAATCCGGACGTTGCGGAACCATCAAACGCTTGCACGCGATAACCATAACTTCCTGTCGGTAAAGCGCTAATATCATCATCAAAACTGGTCGCGTTAATGCCTACCGTTCCAATTCGAACGAAAGAGAATTGACCTTTACGTTTCAACCCTCGCTCAATATAGAAGCCGCCTTCATTATCAGAGTTGTCCGACCAAGTTAAGGAAATAGTGTTGCCATTTTGAGTCAAAATCAGATTGCTCGGCGCCGCTAAACTACCGGGTTGAGGACCAGGTCCCGTACCGCCAGAATCGCTGGTGACAGTAACAATAAGGGTGTCTGATGTTGCTTGGTTAACACTATTTTTTGCATTAACTCGATAGCGATATTCTCCGGTATTCGGCACAGTATCGACATAGGACGTCGTATCTGCTGGCAACGTCGCGATCTCGATAAAACTCACTTTACCGCGATATTTGGTTCCTCGTTCAACGACGTATTCTGTCTCATTGGCGCTGTTGTCTTGCCAACTCAAACTCACATTTAAGCCATCAACCGAAGCCGCCAGATCCGTAGCAGCATTGAGAGCATCTTGGTCAATGACCAACACATTGACACTGCTGCTGTTCATCGCGCCAGCATTATCCGTCACCGTCAGTGTCACCATAAAATCACCTGCCGACGCGTACGCATGAGAGGCATTCACTCCAACGCTGTTTTGCCCGTCACCAAAGTTCCATTCATAGACGGCGATGGAGCCATCCGGATCACTCGAGCCTAGCCCATTAAAGTAAACGACCTCCCCAATACCATAACTGACCGCGGGGTTGTCGATGGCAATAACCGCATTGGGCAAATCGGTCGTCACTTGAACGGTTGTCGACGTCGAATCCGATAGACCATCGTTATCGGTAACCGTTAAGGTCACCTCATAACTGCCTGCTTGAGCATAGACGTAATCATTAATAGCAACCTGATCAGAGGTAGTACCATCACCAAGATTCCAATCATAACTGACGATATTCCCACCTTCGCTGTCAGATGAGTTGCTACCATCAAAGTCCACAGGGGTACCAAAGGCAACAGAATTCGCGCTCACGACTATCTCTGCGGTTGGAGGGTTCATACCACCCGCATTCAATGCATAAGCTACAGCACCTGCTGCATCAACGAGGCCATGTCCAAATACGTTATCGTCACCAATAACGCCAATATCAACAGCCGTACTAAACAAGCCATTTTCTATATCATCTGGGGTAATATTTGGATTTGCCGCTACCATTAACGCGGCAATCCCAGCCGTCAATGGAGAAGAGAATGATGTACCGCTGTAGTATACGTAGCGGTTGTCAGGGTATGTGGTGAGGATTTCGACACCGGGGGCGGTGATGTCAACATAATCCCCCCAGCTAGAGAAACTGGCTCGATCATTGTTGCGATCTGTTGCCCCAACACCAACAAAACTGGTGAAGTCTGGATAAGTCGCATGCTGTAATCCACTATTACCCGCCGACATAAACAACAGACCATTACGATTTCGCAAATATTGAGCAGCCGCATTAATGGTCTCGTATTGGATGCCTCCGTAACTTAAATTGACCACACGTGCCCCTCTATCCGCGGCGTATTCAATACAGACCGCCATCGTAGAGATATAGGCAGAGCTGTTGTTGTCACTGATAGCGATTCGAACGGGAATAATATCGACATTCCAATTCGCACCCGCAACGCCAGTTGAATTATTACCTACTGCACCTAAGGTTCCTGCCGTCCCTGTACCGTGACCATTGGCATCGTAAATATAGTTAGATCCATCTTGAGCGTTGTAGGCGAGATCGAGTCGTAGGTTTGGGCCAAGATCTGGATGATTGAAGTCAAAACCTGTATCACACACTGCGACCAGTATCGATGAGCTGCCAGTAGTAATGTCCCAAGCCTGTCGGCTATTTACATTATTGTGGTGCCACTGATTACCAAACATGGGATCATTGGGCTGTAAAGTCGGTTCCATTGCGTAATCCGCTTCTGCAAAAGCAACATACCCGCTACTACTAAGAATTTTGGCAATCGCCTTTTCTCGACCATGGTGTTCAAAAGTGGCGATGACGATTTGACTGCCTTCAAGGATACGTTCAGAAACCAATCCTTGGCTCTTGAGTAGGCTGTTAAGTCCTTTTAGATCGCTTGGCGAAGCGTTGGCATCGATTTGGTATATAACCGTACCCGGCCTGACGCGTTCCTGATTGCTTTGCACGGTGTTCGCTAAGACACTAAATGTGACAACTGAGAAGGTTGCCCACAGGAATAAGGCTGGAATAAAGGATTTCACTAGGCGCATAGTACTTCTCCATGACGGACTTCAGGACGCTACTAATAGTTTGGTCAATAAATGGACAACTGTAAAATAACGCTTTGTAATGAAATCCTCCTCAGAGTCTCCCGATTACTCAACATCAATCAGTTAGCCGACAAACCTTTTTTACTCACTCACTCTACTCGTGGCTTTAGTCGATGAAATACAAACCAAAGTTAACTTCCACCTTCACACAGCGCTAAGTCAGAGAATTTTTCTATCAAACAAATAGGAGTAAAGAGTCTGCAATTGATCCACTCCCATGCCATGCTTACTCAAACGAATAACCGCCCTAGGATTAAGGTCAAACCCTAGTCGCGGCAGGTGGCTCAATCAATTAAATCTCAAAATACTGCATCAGAACGATAAGAAGTCGAATCCGTTAGATGAAAACTTCAACTACGCAGAAGCCTTTAAAGCCCTCAACCTCAAAGCGGATCTCAAAGCTCTGATGGTCGCGAAGATATTTGGGAACCTGAAGAGGATATTTACTGGGGCGCGGAGAGTGAGTGGCTCGGTGATGAGCGTTACTCTGGTGAGCTGGCACCTTCAACTATGCATCACGTGGCATCATCATTACGCTAATCGGTAAAACGTCCCATGCGTCGAGATGCGGGTAAGGTCGCTCCCCTTGCCATCGTGTAGTTAAGCGATTGAAAGATAGGTTGATATAGAAAAAGATTATCAATCGATACAAATATGCTGAAATTAAACATCGAAAGTTTGAAAAACATGGTTAAAATAGCCGGCTCAGATTTTCTATCCATACTGCTCCTTTGAGGACGAGACATTGAAAACGCAGCACCTTTCAGCAAGCGACAACCAAGATATCGAACTAGCTAAACAGATTTTAGCGCGTGGTGAATTGGTCGCGATTCCAACCGAAACGGTTTACGGACTGGCAGCAGATGCATCTAACCCAGAAGCAGTGAAGAAGATCTTCGCGGCGAAAGGTCGACCAGCTAACCATCCGCTGATTGTTCATATCGGTGATGTGGAGCAGCTGTCTGACTGGGCGCGTGATATTCCAGCACAAGCCTATACGATTGCTGAGGCATTTTGGCCTGGGCCAGTGACGCTATTGCTAAATAAAGCGCCACAAGCAACCTCTGTTGTGACTGGTGGCTTAGAGACCATTGGTATTCGTATGCCTGCGCACGACGTTTTCAGTACGTTATTGACGTCATCGGGAATGGCCGTTGCGGCTCCTTCTGCGAATCCATACAAAAAACTTAGCCCGACGTCGGCTGAACATGTGATGAACTCGCTCGGTGGCAAAATTTCAGCGGTCTTGGATGGTGGGGACTGTACCCATGGTCTTGAATCGACCATTATCGACCTGACAGAAAAGCCATACCGTATTCTTCGTACAGGCCCAGTAACGGCAGCACAGTTATCAGAAGTACTCGGAGAAGAAGTGCTATCGCCAAAAGCACACAGTGTTGCCGTCCCAGGCAATGTGACCAGTCACTACCAGCCAAACACTAAAGTTCGTCTGGTTACTTTGGAAGAGATTTCCAATGCAAGTGGTGACAATATCGCATGTCTGCACTATTCACCGATTGCACCTAGCTTGGCCTTTAAATCTAAGCCTATGCCAACCGATGTCGCGCAATACTCACATGATCTTTACCGCGCGCTAGATGAAGCGGATAAATGGGGTTGTGACGAAATTTGGGTTGAGAGACCGCCAGTGAGTGAGGAGTGGTTTGCGGTACATGATCGCCTAAACCGAGCTCAGTCTAAGCTGTAGCCACAGAGAACAAATCAGCAACGCCCCTATACCAAGGGGCGTTTTTGTATCCCTATCGCTCAAATGCTTATCTTAATGACCATAATTTAAGTGACAACGGATCAATCGCCAGTTAAACGTGTTGCAATTTTGTTAAATAGAATTAAAACTCTAAATATAACTTCCTCGAGCTCAGCTCAGTGTATGCACGTTTAATAGAAGGAGTAAGTTGTGCTAAGTATTCTTCGCCTGATAATGGCTGCCATTTTTGTTGTTTTTACTACTTTATTTGCCTTTGTCTACTGCCTGTTTAGCCCGCGTAATCCTAAACATGTCTATTTCTTCTGCCGATGGTTTAATCAATTACACAAAATCCTTGGTGTCACTTTAATTCAAAGAGGACTAGAGCGAGCCCCTACCCCAGCTAACAGCGTCTATATTTCTAACCACCAAAGCGTCTACGATTTTGTCACATCACCGGGAATGCTCAGACCAAGAACGGTCTCGTTAGGCAAACGAGAGCTGATCTGGGTGCCATTTTTTGGCCAACTTTACTGGATTACTGGCAATATTCTGATCAACCGGGAAGACAAGTCCAAAGCTCGCGATACGATAAAACAAGTCGCAGAAGCGATTCATAAGCGTAACCTTTCGGTTTGGGCTTATCCTGAGGGAACGCGAAGTAAAGGACGAGGTTTGTTGCCATTTAAGACGGGGGCATTTCGCATGGCAATTGAAGCTGGCGTTCCCATTACACCAATGGTGGTCAGTACAACGCATAATAAAATCAACCTTAACCGCAGCAATAATGGCATCGTGATTACTGAAATGCTCGATCCTATCGACACCTCTGGCTATACCATTAACGATGCTCGCACCTTGGCAGACCACTGTCATGCTCTGATGGCCGAAAAGATTGCTCAACTGGATCTGGAAGTTGCACAATTTGAGCAGCAAGCTGGCGCAAAACCGCGTTCTAGCGTCGGCTAAACATCACTCTTCTACGCAAGGGGCAAATAATAAATAGTCAGCCTATTTTCATATCAGTTATCGAAAGCGAACTGTTGATAAATCATTCAAATATGTGGATTAATTCACACTTCATCACGAGTTTAAATTTTGTCTCAAATCTCCGACAGCCACCGTTATTTATCTGATTAGACCATTTAATTGCATAGCTTGATGTATACT
The DNA here is from genome assembly GCF_050113735.1 of Vibrio sp. TRT 2004. NCBI lineage: Bacteria > Pseudomonadati > Pseudomonadota > Gammaproteobacteria > Vibrionales > Vibrionaceae > Vibrio > Vibrio sp. TRT 2004. The sequence continues at coordinate 8,284 of NZ_JBNJOH010000004.1, forward strand.
GCGCGACAGTTATAGCCACATGAATAAACTTATGTTTCTAACACCGTATTTTTCACAACAAAACAATCAGTTCCAGTTCACTCGCCAACAAGCAAGCCACTTTGCGAAAAAGGTCGCGGGTGACTTTAACCCTATCCATGATGAAGATAGCAAACGCTTCTGTGTGCCAGGTGACCTATTGTTCGCCGTACTGCTCAGCAAAGAGGGCATCAGCCAGAAAATGCGCTTCGACTTCTCAGGCATGGTGAACGATGGTGTGGCACTGTCTGTTGAAAATAAATGTGAAAAAGAAAGTGCAGTGGTAGACGAGAAGTCTAAAGAGTACTTACATATGTCTCGTGAAGGGGAAGTTAATCACAACCCTGAGTTCATTGAACATGTGGTCACTAGCTATGTTCAGTTCTCTGGCATGAACTTCCCTCATATCATGGTTCCATTAATGGAAGAGCAGCAGATGATGATCAACTGCCAACGTCCATTGGTGATCTATGAGAGCATGGAAGTTGAGTTTTCTCGCCTAGATCTGACTCACCCTGAAGTGGAATTTTCCGGTGCGACATTTGATGTGGACGGTAAACGTGGCTTAGTGACTCTAAACTTTACCTTTAAAGAAGACGGTGAAGTGGTTGGTAAAGGTCTCAAACGTATGGTTGCAAGTGGTTTAAAACCATACGATCAAGAAGCGGTAGATGATCTTGTAGAACGCTTCCATGCTCGAAAAGAGGCGTTTCTAACCGAGTTTGCTAACGCAGCATAATCAATAAGGGGTTATCGACATTCGGTAACCCTTTTTTGATCGGTAGCACCAACACGCTCAGTCGCGTCGAGTTGTTGGTCAGCTCAAAAATCTCACTCAATCATCTAGCCCTCAAAGTGAATCTTGGTTAGCCTCCATCACACTGATTCATCCACACCAATCCCCATGACACAGCAAGCCTACTACTCAGCATCTATATTGCAGTTTTCCGAGAACGACACACAGAACATCCTCAATCATTTACGTGATGAAGCACAAGCTATCTGGCAATCAAAGATCGACCTACTGAAAACACAGTTCAACCAATTACCTCATCTTGCGGGTGATGTGATCCTTGGTTTTAATCAGCCAGAATTAGCACTCGATACCGAGGTGATTATTCTCTATCGCGGTCTAGTGTTTGTTGTCTCGATAGGTTCAGACAATAGCCAGTATGATGAACAGCAAATGTCACAGCTCCACAAACAAGCCCTGCGCCTTAAAAAGCATCATTTGGGCAGTCAGACTAAATTCATCATCCCTGTATCAATAGAAACAAAGGCATCACCACAACCAAGCCCAATTATAGTTTCAGAAGATTTGGTGGCTGGCACTATGTGTGACAATGGCGAACATCTGGCTGCACTCATCGAACACTTTTCTAACCAATACAAAGATGACCAAATCCTCTTGGATGAATGGCTCGAAAGTGGCTTTACTCTCTTGTCGCAATCATCGATTAGCGAGTCATCTTCTTAACAAAGACCACAACAAACAGTGCCATGGTAAAGCTGCCTAAGAAGGCTTCGCAGGCAGCGATAAAGCGAGCGACCCCGATGGGCGATATATCACCATAGCCTAATGTTGTGAATGTCACGACACTAAAATAGAGAGAGTTGAAAAACTCAAGCACGTAAAACTGCCAACCCGTCACATCTTCATAAATAGGGTGCGCACCTGTCGTATCGAGAAAGAAGTAGGCAAAAGCGCATATCAAAATTAGAAAGATGGAGAACCCCACTACTCTTATCGGGTCTTCGCCATAACCACAGAACATGTCCACTAACTTCGAGATCATCCTCTTAGAACTGAGTAATGGCATTTGGTAACGACGAAAGCGCATTTCTCGCTTAAAGAAATCCCCCGCCATCTCGAACAAACCTTGCTTTTCACACTGTTTACGTATGTTTCGACACACTTCTTCAGCTTCTTGGCAATAGGTAATGGATGCTTTCCTGTCATGTCCTTTCATTGCTCGTCGTGCTTCCCGCTCTTGTTTAAGGCTCTTGCCCCATTCAATATTCTCCAGTTTCGCACGAGACAACTCTGCCCCGAGTAGGTTGCAGTTGTCGAGCTTGGCACAATGTAAGTTGGCACCGATTAACTTCGCCTTCATTAACGACGAGTCACGTAAATCTAAACCGAAAAAATGGGCGTCAACCAAATTCGCCCGATAAAAATCCGCGCCCCGACACTGGTAGCCGTCTTTCGAACCACGGTTAACCAGATCAATATCCTCGAGATTTGTTTTCGCCAACTGAAATCCGTCTAAAGGTTTACCTGCTGCGGCCCATTGTTCAACCTTGTCTTTTATATCATCATTGCTTTTATCGACTTTGGGGTCATGCCAGTAACAGAGTCCTGACTCCCCACACGGTTGATCGCAGCACCAGCCATCAGGATTTTGATAGCTGCATTGGCCTTGGTGAGATTCCATATGCACTGCCCCTAATCATATCCAGAGTGACGTTAGTAGCCCCAGATATCTTTACTAAGTGTAGTGGGTGCATATTAGCGTGCCATTACTATTTACAAATTAATCAGTATCGACCTGTTCTCTAAGCCATTTTTTAAATAGCCGAGTATAAGGGTCATCTATGTGCGTAATCACAAAGTAACCTGCATTCGCAGCAATGGGGGCAAACGGAGCAGTTAACCTTCCCTGCTCAATTTCCTTATCCAATAGAGCAACTCGCGCCAAAGCGATTCCAACCCCAGCTTCAGCAGCCGACATTGCCATATCAGTTCGGTTGAAGAAATGACCTTGGTTGGTTTCAAAGTCCAATCGTTGATGGGATGCCCAATACAGCCACTCATAATCTTTTAGCGCCCCAGACCAGGGCATTAAATCATGGAGCAACGTCACTCTCCCCCACTCGTCGCTGCCATGCAAGATCTCACGATGGGCATTGAAATAGTCACGACTCATCACTGGTAGCAACGATTCTTCCATTAACAGTTCCGCATCAGCATGTTTGTAAGGCAAAGGCCCGTAGTCGATAGCAATATCGAAGTTTCGATTATCGCTATCCACTAACGCTCCCTCTGCAAAGGTATGGATCTGAACATCAGGATAGCGTTTATGAAAGTTTTCTAATCGCGGGACGAGCCATTTAAAAGCGAAGGATGGGGTCAGTTTTAACCGAATCTGTTTGCGTTCAGAAACCTGCGTCAATTGAAAAATGTTCTCTTCTATTGCCGCCAGATGATGACTGGTTGCCTCCACCAGCTTTCGTCCCTGTTCACTTAAACGTATGCCACGAGCGTGGCGTTCAAAGACACTAAAACCTAGTCGCTCTTCAATCTGCTGTAACTGTTGACTGACAGCACCAACCGTTAGATTCAGTTCTTTCGCTGCACTGGTTAAGCTTTGATGGCGTGAAACAATACAAATAAGGTTAACACCTTGTAATAGTGCCGACTTCATAGTCACCCTTTAAATTTTCTAAAAACTAGTATCAATTCTTATCGATTGTTAAGCGGATGTAAATTGCACATTCTTGGCAAACTTTTAAAACTGTGAGAATTGAACGTGAAGGTTGTTATTTTAGGCAGCGGTGTGGTCGGTTTGACTAGTGCTTGGTATTTATCTCAAGCAGGATTTGAGGTGACGGTCATTGATAGGCAGGCACGCTCCGGAGAAGAAACCAGCTTTGCTAACGCAGGGCAGATTTCCTATGGTTACTCATCGCCATGGGCCGCTCCTGGTATTCCAACCAAGGCAATCAAATGGCTATTTGAAGAGCACGCTCCTTTAAAGATTAAACCTAGCCTAAGCCCTGAGCTGATCCAGTGGGCAAGCCAGATGTTGGTCAATTGCCAACTGGACAAATATCGAGTCAACAAAGCTCGTATGCTGACGATTGCCAACCGCAGTCGAGAGTGTTTAGCTCAGTTAAATAAGCAGTTTGCTCTCAATTATCAGGGCAGAACCCAAGGTACACTACAAATCTTCCGCAACCCAGCTCAACTCAAGGCGGTCGAAAAAGATATCGCACTGCTTGAAGAAAGTGGTACTCAATACCAACTCATGGATCCGGCACAATGTCTGGCACAAGAGCCAGGGCTAGCGAATATGAACGGTGATTTGGTGGGTGGTCTCTATTTACCTGATGATGAAACTGGAGATTGCCATCTATTTTGTCAGCAGCTTCAAGCAATGGCAGAGCAAGCTGGTGTTACCTTCTTGTTCAATACTCATGTCGAAAAGTTAATCACTGCCAACGGTCAAGTGGTTGGCGTCGAAACATCACATGGAACAATCCATGCCGACAGCTATGTCGTCGCGATGGGCAGTTATTCAAAACACCTTCTTGCGCCGCTTAACATACATATCCCTGTTTACCCTGTGAAAGGTTACTCACTGACTTTACCGGTGATCGACCCAAATCATGCCCCTTGTTCCACCATTATGGATGAGACCTATAAGGTGGCCGTGACACGGTTTGAAGAGAGGATACGCGTTGCGGGTACTGCAGAACTGGCAGGATTTGATCCCGCATTACCTGAAAAAAGGCTAGCGACACTCAATCATGTTGTTAGCAACTTATTTCCTAACGGCGTCGATTTTTCTCAAGCAGAATACTGGACCGGATTTAGACCAATGACGCCAGATGGCACACCTATTATTGGTCAAACAACGTTCTCCAACCTTTATACCAATACTGGTCATGGCACTTTGGGGTGGACCATGGCATGTGGGTCGGCAGACATTCTAACGAATATTATCTCGTCACAAGGCCATGCATCATTCCGCGAACTCAGTATGGAACGCTACATCTAATTGCAAACAACACAATTCACTTTGTTAAACTGGAATTGCAAAATATTTTTCAGTGAGACTAAGTGAATTGGTAATATACAAATCACTAATATACCCACACCCAAAGCAATTACTGCTAATAAATTGTCGAACAACTATCAACCAGAGCTATTAATTAACAATTTTTTAGCACTTTGTGTTTTACCTCACGCAAATTCACATCCACAAACAAATAAATTAACAATTACGTTACAGAAAGGGTAATATCCTGTTCAGAAAACAACCATTACAAAACAAACAGGGAAACTACTTATGCAGTCAATTGTTGATTTTTTGAATGGAATTATCTGGAGCCCGGTATTGATTTATCTTTGCCTTGGCGCGGGTCTATTCTACTCAGTCATGACACGATTTGTTCAAGTTCGTCACTTTGGTGAAATGTGGCGCCTACTTCTTTCAGGGAAAAGTTCTTCAAAAGGTATCTCATCATTCCAAGCTCTAGCGGTATCGCTATCTGGTCGTGTGGGTACTGGTAACATTGCAGGTGTGGCTGCGGCTATCGGTTTCGGTGGTCCAGGTGCTGTATTTTGGATGTGGGTTGTTGCCTTCTTCGGCGCAGCAACAGCATACGCAGAATCTACTCTAGCTCAAATCTATAAAGAAGAAGACAACGGTGAATTCCGTGGTGGCCCAGCTTACTACATCGAAAAAGCGATGGGTCAGAAGTGGTACGCGTGGATTTTTGCTATCTCAACAATCTTTGCTTGTGGCTTCTTGCTACCAGGCGTTCAGTCAAACAGTATCGGTAATGCGGTAGAAGCTGCATTTGGTTCTGGTGAAATGATTGAAACAGCTATCGGTACATTCAGTTTCGCGAAAATCTTTACCGGTACTGTGATTTCAGTAATCCTAGCTTTCATCATCTTTGGCGGTGTGAAACGTATTGCGAACTTCACTCAGATCGTTGTGCCATTCATGGCTTTGGCTTACATCATCACAGCGTTCGTTATCATCCTACTGAACATCGGTGAAGTACCTCGTGTATTCTCAATGATCATTGGTGATGCATTTACGCCTATGGCAGGTGTTGGTGCTGCGATTGGTTGGGGTGTAAAACGTGGTGTTTACTCTAACGAAGCGGGTCAAGGTACAGGTCCTCACGCAGCCGCTGCTGCAAGCGTTGACCACCCAGCTCAGCAGGGTCTAGTGCAGGCTTTCTCTATCTACATCGATACACTACTAGTATGTTCTGCGACTGCATTTATGATCATCATTACTGGTGCATACAACGTACACGGTGCAGAAGGCTTCCTAGTACAGAATATTTCTGCTGATATTGCAGCAAATGGTCCTGTATTTACTCAAATGGCAATCGAGAGCGCGCTGCCAGGTATCGGTAAGCCGTTTATTGCTGTTGCGCTGTTCTTCTTCGCGTTCACCACTATTCTTGCGTACTACTACATTGCAGAAACAAACATTGCATACATCCGTCGTACGTTTAAAGTTAGCGGCCTAATGTTCTTACTAAAAGTCGCACTAATCGCCGTTGTGTTCTACGGTACAGTTAAGACTGCAAACCTTGCGTGGGCAATGGGTGACGTGGGTGTAGGCCTAATGGCTTGGTTAAACATCGTGGGTATCTTAATTATCTTCTTCATGTCAAAACCTGCACTAAAAGCACTTAACGACTACGAAGAGCAGCAAAAACAAGGTGTCACTGAGTTTACATTCAACCCTGTTAAGCTTGGTATCAAAGGCGCTGACTACTGGGAAGATAAATACCGCCGTAAAACGGGCAAAGCACCCGAGGCTGAAGTCGAAACAAAACCAGTTGAACAACCTTCAACCTAATCTCGACTAAAACAGATAAAAGCAGTGGTAAAAAAAGGGGTTAGCCAATGGCTAACCCCTTTGTTATTACTGTTCCCATATATTTCAGTGCCGACCTAATCAGGCTTGGCCAACACTTAATATTCTTGATTACGCCGCTACCTGCTCAAGCTCAACAGATTCGCGCTGTTTTTTCTCACCAATAGGCAAGATGGTACGACCATATTCGTTGTTCAGTACTTGCGCCATTGCAAAGTAGATTGCACTTGCGCCGCAGAAAATACCTTCAATGCCTGCGATAGTACCAATCAGTTCACTACCAGAGAAATCACGAGCTGCAAGTAGGAAGAATAGGATTGTTAGTGAACCGAAAACGATCTGTTTAGCCACTGGGTAGCACAGTGAACCAATAAACATAAAGCCAGTGAAGACACCCCAAAGTAGCAAGTACCAACCCATAAAGCTTGCTGGGCTTGCAGGAAGACCCATGTATGGCATCACGATTAAACCAACCAAAGTTAGCCAAAATAGACCGTATGAAGTAAATGCTGTGGTACCAAATGTATCGCCACGTTTGAAACACATCATGCCGACTAGCACTTGGCTCAGACCACCATAAAAAATACCCATTGCAAGAATCATTGAGTCAATTGGGAAAAAGCCTGCGTTGTGGATATTTAGCAGGATGGTTGTCATGCCGAAACCCATAAGGCCTAATGGAGCCGGGTTTGCCAGTTTTGTTGACATTTTGCGCACCTTTCAAAAATGTTAGTAAAAATTACGCGCGAAGTTTAATCCTGTTCAACAAAAAAGATAAACATTGAATTTGCAATCTAAGATTACGCAAACCATTTAATATGCTTTTTATTTAATCACCTCCATGCTTTCTCATGGTAAAAATGCCAATTATGCTATTGCGCAGAAAACAAAAGGCCTCAATTTTCAACATTGAGGCCTTATTTCTAGTTTGAACACTCACCGGTTACTGGCAGGATATTTCGTCCCAGAACCAATTGGACTGTACGGGTGTTTCCCAAACTCCCGGTCCGTTTTTAGCGATAAAACATTTGCCGTTATAAGTCACTTTGTCGCCGTTTGCGACTTGAGTAACGCCCGGTTCCCAATGCGTCATACCGCCTGGATCTGGTGTTGGATCTGGTGTTGGTGAAGGATCGACAGGATCGAGCTGTTCAACCACACGAACTTCTGGCCAACTTGCATGCGAGCCATAAAAATTGGTCACACACTTTTCGTAGTCGCCCTCAACCAAGGCGGAATAAGCGGTTTGGAATCCCACCAGTTCACACTCAAATGAATAGCCACCGGGACGGTCTGCATAGTATTTCCAGTTGCCATCCCAATTGGTATAAAGCACATCCGTCGCGCCATTGAGGTTTAAGCTTCCGTATGGAGTTTGCTGCCAACAGGTGTCTTTTTCATCACTGCCAATCGGAATTTGATAGTGGGATGATAACCCTTGCCAGTAACGAATTCGGTTAACGGGCTGGCCTTTATCCTTGTTCTGCTCGCCACACTCAATACCACCATTGATAATGTTAATCGTGGTACCAAAACCATAGCCGATCCCTGCATCGCTCTCTCTCTGAGATGGCTGCCATGTTTTGTCTATAACGTGAAGCATCGCTGGCTTAGGGGCTTGCGGAGTTAAAAAGAACCAAATCGCTGATGCTAGATTGAGCCAAGAGTCAGCCACTAGCCCTGGGTTGTTGAGTAACACAGACGCATCGCCGTCGAACATCGCTTCCGAGAATGCACCGTAGTTAAAGTGGTAAGAGAGCTGTTTAGCCCCACGACCAAAGTACCCCTGCCCTGCGACACATGGCCACTTTCTATTTTGCCAGTCGTTCTGACCACAACCTGTCGTGTACCCTTCCTGACCTTCAGACCAGCCCATTTCACGTACATGAACCAACGCTTGCTGCCACTCTTCTAAACCCAACGGATTATCCCAAGTGTTATCAATGGCAATATGCCCTCCTGTTTCCTGAGCAAAATGAGCAAATGCCGTTACGATCGAGCGCTTACAAATTGCGTCAGAATCACGCCCATCAGTGTACTCCGCACAAAATGCAGGGAACTTACCGATCGCACGTAGGAAGCGAGTGTAAGTGTATTCCGGTGCTGCCATCTGAGTAAGGAAGTCCCACTCTGCACGAGGAAATACTCGCTCAGCGCGCTGTACGTTATCCGGATTGGTGGCTAGCCCCGCATCAATGGCTTCAACGACGCCGTTAGGAGCCGTACGAAGTGCCTGTGACCATAACTGATACATTGGTTCAGAGGTCTTCTGTTGCTCTACGGCGGCAACATCCGCGCGAGAGATAACAAAACCAGTCGGGTTTAGTGGATCGGGCTGAATATTCATCGTTGCCCATGCACTTGAGCCCATACTCAAGGCCGATGCGACGGCTAAAAAGCGCAAGGTTTTCATTGTTATACAACTCCTGTGTATGTGAAGTTGTATCAGCATAGATGAGGAAAAAATAACTAGAATAGTCACTAAGTCAGGTTGCGAGTGATCACGAAGAGCAAAGTAATAATGTTATTTATCACTCGCCGAAAGCGATAAATGAGTCGAAAAAAACCTATATAACAGCTAATTAGAAATGTGGTCGTTATCAAATAAATAGCCACTGAGCTGATAAAAAATTTTACCGTAACCGACTTGACGTCAACTAAGGGTATATCCAAGGTTGAGTCATCCACGTTACTCAATCTATTGAAGTTCGATACGTTTGTTGAATTTGAAAGTGAGATAATCATTCTATAGTAATATTCCTCCTGAACATGAAAATATTACCTCGTACTTTTAAGTAGTAGAGTCTTAAAACTGATTATTCAACTACTAAAACGATAGGTTCCCATGCCACAACCTTGTTATTTAAGAGTATCAGGACTGAATCAAGGCTTTATTACACGCAATGCAGGTGCAAGTAATTCCGTCGGCGTTCGGTTAGCGATGTTAATCGAAAGAAAATAGAGAAAATTGCCGATGAGGAGTGGTTAAATTCGTCAGGAAAAGAACATGAATTCTGGAAGTGTGTTTATCAGGCTATGTAGTATTGCGTTTCTTGCACTCTTCGGGGGGGCATTGTCCTATGCTCAACCCAATGTGCCCGATAATCTGATGTTGAAGTCGGATAGCTCCATTGATAGCTATATCAGTTTTATCCAAAAATTTAAGATTTGTGGAGATAAAACTAACCGAGTAAATAACCCTTATCCGATAAATGATTGGCTGTTATCACTCCCGTTAAGAAAGCAATCAAGCGTTGTTATGTACTTATTAAGCGACGCTGAATATCGATGCTATGAAGTAGAGTTGAATGAAATGGTAGAGGCTTTAAAAAGTAATCAAGACCACCAAGCTATTAACATCCTAGAGTCCGAAGGTTGGTTGTCTAAGCCTGTTTATGGTCAATATTCATTAACAAATAAAAAAGACCTTGAGCTTACTCAGAGTGACCACGAGGCTTTATCGTTATTACTTAACATGAAGTATTTGCCGTTTGATCTAATTGGCATGGGGGAGTTATTGAAGGTGCTAAGAGAACAATAAAAGTATGCTACATGGACTAACGCTACTTTCCTGAACGAAAGTCCCCTGTTTGCCCCCCATAGGGTGAAGAGATATTTGAGATAAACTGTAGAATACTTCTGATAAAACAAAGCCTTGACGGTCACCACAATGTGGGATTCATCAAGGCTTATCATTAAGTTACAATGAGTTAGATGTAGGGATTAACCTAATCTTATTCCCACTCTATTGTAAACAAGACATTTTTATCTTTTATATTCAATGGCTTATTTTCCTGCTAATTGGTAATACCATGAAAAATACCATGCTCAGAAAAGGCTTAACAATATTTTGAAAAATTGCCTACTGAGCGCTGCCGCACAGCTCCATAGGCCGCTTTCCTGGCTTTGCTTCCAGATGTATGCTATTCTGCTCCTGCAGCTAATGGATCACCGCAAACAGGTTACTCGCCTGGGGATTCCCTTTCGACCCGAGCATCCGTATGAGACTCATGCTCGATTATTATTATAGAAGCCCCCATGAATAAATCGCTCATCATTTTCGGCATCGTCAACATAACCTCGGACAGTTTCTCCGATGGAGGCCGGTATCTGGCGCCAGACGCAGCCATTGCGCAGGCGCGTAAGCTGATGGCCGAGGGGGCAGATGTGATCGACCTCGGTCCGGCATCCAGCAATCCCGACGCCGCGCCTGTTTCGTCCGACACAGAAATCGCGCGTATCGCGCCGGTGCTGGACGCGCTCAAGGCAGATGGCATTCCCGTCTCGCTCGACAGTTATCAACCCGCGACGCAAGCCTATGCCTTGTCGCGTGGTGTGGCCTATCTCAATGATATTCGCGGTTTTCCAGACGCTGCGTTCTATCCGCAATTGGCGAAATCATCTGCCAAACTCGTCGTTATGCATTCGGTGCAAGACGGGCAGGCAGATCGGCGCGAGGCACCCGCTGGCGACATCATGGATCACATTGCGGCGTTCTTTGACGCGCGCATCGCGGCGCTGACGGGTGCCGGTATCAAACGCAACCGCCTTGTCCTTGATCCCGGCATGGGGTTTTTTCTGGGGGCTGCTCCCGAAACCTCGCTCTCGGTGCTGGCGCGGTTCGATGAATTGCGGCTGCGCTTCGATTTGCCGGTGCTTCTGTCTGTTTCGCGCAAATCCTTTCTGCGCGCGCTCACAGGCCGTGGTCCGGGGGATGTCGGGGCCGCGACACTCGCTGCAGAGCTTGCCGCCGCCGCAGGTGGAGCTGACTTCATCCGCACACACGAGCCGCGCCCCTTGCGCGACGGGCTGGCGGTATTGGCGGCGCTGAAAGAAACCGCAAGAATTCGTTAACTGCACATTCGGGATATTTCTCTATATTCGCGGTTCAGCAGGCATGTCCCCTTTGAGGGCGACCCGAGTTCATGTTAGCTGCTGGGCTTAATTTTGATAAAATAGCTTATTTTTTGAGATAATAATTTGTACTTTTGTGGCTTCACTTCCAAAAAGTATACAACACGTGGCAAAGCCTTGGATTAAATAATTATTAGGGTAATTCTCTTCAAAACCCACTTTTATGGTATAGTACTCTATTAGTATTATGCTACAATTATTTTGTTGTATAATTTAATCAAGTTTTTATGGAAAACCGTAAATGGTTTAAGACCTATATGTTTATATGGGCTGGACAGTTTGCTTCAATGCTTACAAGTTATGCTGTTCAGTTTGCTATTGTTATATGGCTTAGTCTGGAGTACAAGTCAGCCGAAGTTTTAGCCTACGCAGGAATAGCAGCTATGTTGCCTCAAGCATTGATAGGCTTAATAGCAGGCGTATATGTTGACCGTCTCAATCGTAAATATGTAATGATTTTTTCGGATGCTTTTATAGCTCTCTGTGCCCTTTTGTTACTCGTCATTTTACAAAATGAAAATGTTAATCTTATATGGATATACATTTTATTGGGTTTACGCTCTGTTGGTAATGCTTTTCACGCTCCGGCACTACAGGCAATTGCTCCGCTGATTGTACCCCAAAATGAATTGATAAAGGTAGCAGGAATTAATCAGGTGTTACATTCGGTTTGCAGGATTGGTGGTCCTGCCATTGGCACATTAGCCATTGCTTATCTTCCTATTTCAAAAGTATTGTACTTGGATTTGATTGGAGCATTGCTGGCTATTCTTTCACTCGTGATGGTGAAAATTCCCAATGTGGTTGCGAAGTCAAAATCGTCTGCACATTCTATTGCTACAGAATTTTCGGAAGGGTTTCAGACTGTTTCAAAAAACAAAGGTTTGCGTTATCTTTTTCTTTATGCAATGGCGATAACCTTTGTTATAATGCCAGCTGCCATTATGTTTCCGTTGCTCACAACAGGGCATTTTGCAGGAGGAAAATGGGAGATAGGAATTGTAGAAGTGGTTTGGGGCGGAGGTATGCTTATTGGCGGTGTCATCCTGAGTATTTTCAAATTGAAAGGCTCAAAAGTAGTCGCAGTCAATGTTATGTATGTATTATTGGGACTTACATTTATTTTGAGTGGTGTATTACCTGCAAGTTGGTTTGTAGGATTTGTGATGGTAACAGCCATTGGCGGTATCAGCCTGTCTGTTTTCAATGGCTGTTTTACAGCAATTGTACAAACAGAGGTAAGTCCTGAAAAATTAGGACGTGTATTTTCATTTTATTATAGTTTGGCAGTTTTGCCAAGTGTAATCGGTTTATTATTCACAGGCCTGATTGCAGAAGTTATTGGTGTAAACATTACGTTTATCATAAGCGGTTGTTTGGCAATCCTTGTGGGTATTCTTTCGTTTAGCACTCGCAACTTAATGCAATTAGGTAAAATCAAAAATATTTAAAAAAATGAAAAATAGAGATATTCAAAAATTAGCGGAAAGAAATGGGTTAATTCTTTCGGATGAAATGAGTTTTAATGAAATGGGAATTGATTTTAAGGTTGGTTTCGCTACAGATAGGGATGGCACAAAGTGGTTGTTGCGTATTCCAAGAAGAACAACCTTAGGCGAACAGATTGCGAATGAGAAACGCATTCTTCAATTGGTGTCGAAATACCTTTCGGTTCAAGTTCCTGATTGGCGTATAGCTAATGAAAAACTGGTAGCCTATCCTTTGCTCGATGGAAAACCTGCACTTACTTATGATGCGGAGACTTATGAAGTAACCTGGAATATGTCTAAAGAAAACGACCTTTATATACCATCATTAGCGAAAGCACTTATAGAACTTCATTCAATTCCTACGGAAGAAGTACTTCGTAATAATCTAAAAATTTTGACACCTGAACAGGTTAGAAATGAGATTTCTGAAAGATTGATTTTGGTGAAATCTGAATTAGGGATAAATGCCGAATTAGAACTTCGGTACCAAAAATGGCTGGATAATGATGCCTTATGGCCGAATTTTACAAAATTCATTCACGGTGATTTGTATGCAGGTCATACACTTACTCATCATAATGGAGAAGTTTGTGGAATTATTGATTGGTCAACTGCACAAGTCAGCGATATAGCACAAGATTTTTCAGGTCACGTTACTGTTTTCGGTGAAGAAAGTCTGAAAAATTTAATTGCGGCATACGAAAAACAAGGTGGAGAAGTATGGGATAAACTGTTTGAACAAGCAGTTGAACGAGCTGCTGCCGCACCTCTAGCTTATGGATATTTTGCTTTAGAAACACAAGATGAAATTCATCTTAGTTCTGCAAAATTACAGTTAGGTGTTGAGTAGATTTTTTTTAGTAGGGGCTGACACCTTAATCGGGTCAACGTATAGGAAGAATAAACGCCCTTTTCACCCAAGTCCAACAGCTTTGGACCGCAGTTGACTCTTTCGACACCCCTGCGATGCAACCCAATCCGGCTGACGGGGAGCCAGCAACGCTGAAAATTTACCCTCCTCTTTCCCACTAGCGGCTCCTTTTCCGACAACCAGCACGGCGGATCCCTGCCGCGGCGCTGTGAACGCAGCATTTTGATTGGTATCGTTGGCCTTCAGGCTCGTCAGTCAAACAGACCCAGGAGCAGCTCAGCCGGTGGCGCCCGGCTTTCGGGTAACGCCCTGGTCCCGCTGGTTTCGGCTTTGTGCTTCAGGTGATCAAGGATCTGCTTGATCACTATAGGGTCTTCAATGCAGGCGATGACTTTCATGGCGCCGCCGCAGCCGCTGCAGGTCTCGATGTCGATATTGAAAACACGCTTGAGCCGTTGCGCCCATGTCATCGACGCTCGCCGTTGTGCTGGTGTTGCCGGTTCATCAGCCACCCTGACCTTGTTGCCCCTGCCCCGTTTTGCCGGCGTGACCAACGCCCGGTGCCGACTGTTGGGTGCGAACACCCCGTGGAAGCGGGTTAGGTTGACTCTGGGCTTCGGTACCAGGGCGGCCAGCCTTGCAATGAAATCCAATGGTTCGAAAATGACGTGCGTGGTGCCGTCCCGGTACGGCGTCTTGAGCTGGTAGCGCACGTTGCCGCCTCGTGTTAACGACAGCCGCTTCTCGGATACCGCCGGGCGGCTGATGTACCGGCACAGCCGTTCGAGCTTCTTGCGTTCATCGGCCCTGGCCGCCACGCCGGCGTGCAGGCTGGACCCGGCTACCTTGCCAATCCCGTCACCGAACGGATCACCACTGGTCGGCAGAGTTTGCAAAGTGAACACCTTTCGCCCCGCCTGTGAACCGACAGCGATACGGTAAGTGATCGAGTGCCCCAGCAGGGGTGTCATCGGGTCGTCATCCACCGCATCCGAGGCCAGATAGCTGTTTTCGACATCCCGTTCCAGCAGGCCTTGCCGTTCCAGATAGCGACCCACCCGGTGGGCGATGGTGTGCGTCAGCTGGGTGAGCTCTGGGCTGGTCGGCGCCTTGACCCAGCGGAAACGCGCTGAGCCGTGGGATTGCTCGACATACACACCGTCGAGAAACAGCATGTGGAAGTGAACATTCAGATTGAGCGCCGATCCAAAACGCTGGATCAGGGTGACCGCGCCCGTCTTGGCCACTTGGTGGGTATGGCCCGCTTTCTTGACCAGGTGCGTGGCAATGACGCGGTAAACGATGCCCAGCACCCACCCCATGATCTCGGGCCGGCTGGCAAACAGGAAACGCAGCTGAAACGGGAAGCTCAACACCCACTGACGCATGGGTTGTTCAGGCAGTACTTCATCAACCAGCAAGGCGGCACTTTCGGCCATCCGCCGCGCCCCACAGCTCGGGCAGAAACCGCGACGCTTACAGCTGAAAGCGACCAGGTGCTCGGCGTGGCAAGACTCGCAGCGAACCCGTAGAAAGCCATGCTCCAGCCGCCCGCATTGGAGAAATTCTTCAAATTCCCGTTGCACATAGCCCGGCAATTCCTTTCCCTGCTCTGCCATAAGCGCAGCGAATGCCGGGTAATACTCGTCAACGATCTGATAGAGAAGGGTTTGCTCGGGTCGGTGGCTCTGGTAACGACCAGTATCCCGATCCCGGCTGGCCGTCCTGGCCGCCACATGAGGCATGTTCCGCGTCCTTGCAATACTGTGTTTACATACAGTCTATCGCTTAGCGGAAAGTTCTTTTACCCTCAGCCGAAATGCCTGCCGTTGCTAGACATTGCCAGCCAGTGCCCGTCACTCCCACTCGAATATCAATGACAAGAAAATCAATCTATATAACAGCTAGTTAGAAAAGCGCCCGTTATCGATACCATCATCTATACCATGCACAGAATTTTTTTGATTTTTTGCTGTTCGTCGACGTTTTAGTTCAGTTTTGGCCCAGGCTGACGATTCTGCCATGTCACGACGAAGCTCTTGTTTCTCTTCATCAGTAAGCACTCGCGGGCTCGATGCAACTCTATCCACCTTGTAACTCCAACTTGTCGTTGTACATTTTAGATAGCGTATCAAAACATGAGTTACCAGCAAGGAACCTTAAGCGTATTTTTAGATTATTTTTCATACACATCTTGAAAACCATTAGCATTGACCAAATAGTGTACAGTGAGGAATGACCTCATCATAAACAAGGATAAAATTATGGGTTTGAAACCAGGACCAAAACCAATAGCCAAGTCGACCGGCAAGCCAGATCAACGTCGACGTGATAACAAAAAAACGCCAGGCAACACTCCAGGCCTAAAGCCGAGTAAATCCTCTACCAAGTAACGCTACCTCAATATAGAGTCAGATTAAGTCGCACTGACTCTTTACTAAAAAGGAAAACTGATGACAGTAAGTGCGCCCACTATTCAAGATGTTTTGAAGGGAGTTGGTACTAAAGAGTTTTGGATTGGAGGCTTTGTAGTTGGAGCAGTGGTCTTCAGTCTTGGTTTAGCCTACTACAATGTGCAAACAGAATTGGATAAGAAAAATCTAGAGTTAGCAACTAAAAACTTAGAAATGCATAAAATTCAATTTGAAAACGATAACAAGCACCTATCTAGGGAATTGAAAAGTGCACAAAGCGAATTATCTGAGTTAAAGGTTCAATACGAAAAATCTATTACAAACCAAAAGACCTTATATAAAGTAATAGCTGAGCGTTGTAATGAGCAACGAAAATACCTTAAAGCACTCCATGCAGATTATGGCTTTCAGACTAAATACACTGCAAACTATGAGTATCTATCTATATTAGAAAAGGTTATCGTTCAAATTGGTGAATACGCTGAAAATTGTTAGCCTCTCATCATTGACATAACTCACCTTTATTCCCGAATTCAGCAGACTAATAAAAAATTATCCCAATAAAAAATGCCAGTCAGCGATACTGACTGGCATCATGTTTTCTAAGTAAAGACCAGGTTATATATTTATAGCCTTGCCTATTCCAACGAGAATGCTAATGAAAGAGTTTATACAACCACTAGTTATGGAGTCACTCTCTCGCCGCATCATGAAAATTTTCATGTTCCTTAATTTCAAGTATATTTAATCAGCAGATACTTGCTCAATCAATTCTCTCTCAAACTCTTCCATTTGGTCAAAATTAATACTTATTGAAAGTTGATCAAAGCATAGATTACTTGGCTCACAAGTATTCCTTTGCAGATTATTTGCAGCTCCCCACCAATTGACCTTCTTTCCAGTCTGTTTGGATATAGGGTCCAATTTATTTGCTACTTGATATGCTAAAACACCACAATCTAAATCGTTTTCTTCGGCGACTTTAATAACTGAATTTTTCAGCCAAGCAATATTACCATTTGCATTTTTAAAGCATTGCTCAATATAACTACCGGCTTTTTCACCGAGAAGAACACTTGCTGCAAAATTATTAGCATCAATTTCTTCCTGATCATTTCTCCGCTCTTCACTTGTCTCACTAAGCTCAACAATTATAAACTCATCTAGCTCTGGTGATTGGGATGCATGGTAGAGCTCATGAAGTAAATCAAACATCCATTTTGATGTATGTCTAGATTTTTGCTTAAGTACAACTACATTTCTACCATTTATACGCCAAGTCGCGCCATGAAAAGCTCCAGAATCGTTCAAAGGAATAACAGGAACACCCAGATCAGTAGCGTAAGATAAAACTGATTCAAATGTTAACTCGCCATATTTATCTAGAATATCACCTCTAACTACATTAGCATCCTGAGGTATGTCTTTCTTTTCTAAAGAACAGTACTTAGCTACAATATTTGCAATTGTATAAGCATATTGCGTATAAGCACTTGTATATAGCTCGTTAGCACCTACTGGCATTTTAAACCTTGCAACCATTGATCCATCACGCCCAAAAACTAACGGCCTATCACCTAATAGAAGATCCTTATTCCATCCAAATATAGATTGAAGTTTTTCTACTGTTTTTTCTACCCAAAGGCCATATTCGAAAGGCATCAAATCACGAGGTGAAATTCTCTTTTCAATAAAGTTTCTATCTAAACCAGCATCATTTAGCTTTGATATTAATATATTTTTCTCTCTAGAATCTTTAGGTAAAAAGACATCTTCTGTTATTTTTAAATCTAAAGCATCTACAATTGAAACAAGAGTACTAAAACTTGCGGAGCTATACTCCGTGTTTTCATACCTTTGTATTTGCTGCTCTTTCATCCCTAGTCTTTCAGCCAGATCTTTTTGAGTTAACCCCATTGAAATACGAGACATAATAAGAGCTTTAGGGAGGTCAGAAATACTATTCACATCAAAAATAGCAAGTTCACCAGATAGCAGTAGTTCGTATTCTTCCGCTTGCTCAACCAATTCATCACGCTGACACATTAGTGCATCAATCTGAGCTTTCGCTAACAATGGAGAAAATTTAGACTCTTCTCTATTAAGTTTTTCAATTGCTTCAGAAAACTCTTGTATACGTTTTTTGGTTAAAGCTAACTGCTTATTATTTTTAATCATGATGAACCTCCAATCTGAATTGCCACAATGCCTTTTTTCTCAAGGGTGTTTTTATCAGTTTGAAAAAAATCGACAAATAGCTTTCCCGACCCTCCTTCTGGTAATTCTGCAGGAAATATATCGCCTCGATATTTCTGCAACATGTATTTTCTACCTGATGGAGAAAAATCAATAAGTGCACGATCTAATTTCGACTCATCGACACCATGTAGACTCCAACACAAATCATAGTCACCAGGGATTTCCTTTGATGTAACAAAACTTCCATCGATGTAAACCAAATTACAGTTCGCACTTTCGAGCGCTGAAATTAGAAGCTTTAGTCCATCAATTAACCAAGCACGCTTTGGGTTGTAGCCAAATCGTGCGATCAATTCTTCCATCGTGGCTAAATGCACTCCTTCTGGCAAATTACCCGACTCATTAAATTCTGGTATCATTCCTTTAGAAACTCCCCAACAATATTGTTGTGTCACTTGTAAATTTATAGCATTTATTACAATAGAAATCAATTAAAAAGCATATTTATAATGATGACAAAAAAAACAAATAAAACCTCACATATCAATAATTTAGGTTTATTTAACCACACCACCACAACATTAGCCTAGTTGTGGTTTCTTTCTATGGGGCTTAATACTGTCTCAATGATGGGGCAGCAGTACAAAGTGGAACACCATCACCGGCACGTGTGCTTTCTAACTACTTGCGTCGGCCAAATGGCCAACGTCTCATTTTGTCGATTTGATCGACCGATCTCGTCATGTCCTTGTAAGCACGCCCGGCCAACCTGTTTTGGAAAACCTCCATTTTGTCGGCAATGGCTTTCAACTTCGGACCGTGTCCGATGCTGTGTAGCCACTGTCCAAAAAAATAGAAAGCAAGCATCACAATGAACATCACTGCGAAGAAACCAAATACCTCCGCAAGGTTTTGAGGTGGAAAGTTAAACTCCATAATCAGTAATCCTTATTTAGTTAGGCCATGCGACCTTTTTTAACAAAGCTGGCAACCTCTTCGTTACGCTCCTGCTGGCGTTCCTGGGCATATGAAACGTAGTCCTCAACATCGAAGGTGTGCTTTTCCGGATCGCGCTCTTGCCATTCTGCGTGTGCTTGACGGGCTTCTTCCTGGTCCTCACTGGATAGGTCATCAAAGCCGCCGGTTTGATTCATCCAGCCAGTGCCGCCACCGCCTAAGCTATCGTTGTCAAATGCAGGGGAAGCGTCGTCAGTCGCCCTCCTTATCGTCATCATCTCCGTTATCTTTCGTACTGTTTCGGATCGAACTAGCTAGACGACCTCCGGTAGTGCCGCTGATTCTATCCCCGGCCATATCACCCATTCCCTTCATCAAATTCGCACCGGTATCCGCTGCAATACGCCCCGCTTTTACAGCGCTACCTTTAAAGCCGCCGCCAGAAGATTGACCGGAAGCTTGAGAGAAGGAGCCAGCCTCATCAGAATCGCCACTGCCACTAAATGCACCGCCCAGGCTCGACATAACGTCAGTATTATTCGCTACGTTCTCACCCGCTTTTGCAAATGCAGCCTGAATAGCAGACGCACCGCCGGCGGTAGCCATTGCGGCACCGGCAGCCATACCACCAGTGGCAACAGCCGCTCCGGCCATCGCACCGACACTGATGCTGCCAGCACCTGCCGCCGCGCCGCCTCCAGGAACCAGGCTAGCGACCACATTGGGAACCGAGTGAATGAGCATCACGAGAACCAGTGAAACGACAAAGATCACCAACAATTCACGCATGGGAGCATCATTGGATAGATCGGCATAGAAACCATCCATGATCGACATGGCAATGCCAATAAGCAACGTCATTGTCATCAACTTCAAAGCAACGCCTAATACGCTTTTGAAGTAGTTGATTGCTATATCCGAAGTCCAACGCGAACCACCAAACCCCAGCACGAAAACACCGGCATAGACTAATATCCAAGCCGTCACCAAGGCCAACAACACATTGGCCGCCACTACCGCCATACACGCCAAAATTGCCAACGTGATTAAGAAGATAGACAAGTTATCTATCGGGCTGGTGATGCTGTATGACTTACCAGCTTTCACAATAATGTCGAACGCAATACTAATAGGCTCTGACGGGGTTAGGTCTCTCGAAAGGCCACCGGCTTGAGCACCGATCGTTCTCAATGAATCGATAATTGACGTGGCAAAGTCTGGGCCGTTTCTGAGTAACCAGAGAAAGAAACCAAACGTCAAGATGAAGCGCACGAACTCGGCAAAAAACTCCCTTATATCCGCTTGTTTAAGGATTAAGGTCCCGCCAGTCCAAACAAGGGATATAGTGCCCAGCGTCCAGAACAGCCAGGCGGCATAGTTTGTAATTACCGTGCCCCAAGTAGCACTGGCCGTCATGAAACGTACGGCCACTTCATCCAAGACACCATTAGGCTCAATGGCCGCTGATGCAGTTTGTGAAGTCAATAAAAAAGCTAGGAGCATGAGAAGTCGAATGAATACCTTGCTCATGATTAGAATCCCTTGTTCTTGGAGCGGTCAGTGGGTTCGCCCATATCCCAAAAGCAATGTCCTTCTTCCTTCTGCTCTTTCGTTAGGTTTGGGTTGTCACAGTTGATCGTTGCAGGCTTGGGCCCGTCATCTTCACCGCACCCTACCAGGACAAAAGAGACCAACGCACTAACGATAAAAACTCGTGTGATATTTTTCATAATTAAAACCCCCTGTTTTCTGAACGGTCGGTTGGTTCACCCATATCGAACAACCTTTCACGGGACGCTTGATATTGCGCTTCTCGGTCAGCATCTGCCTGCATTCTCGTGCCAACGGCATTCTGCTGAGCAATCAGCAGGCTACGGATTTGCAGGAGCTGGTTAGCTTGGTTGCTAGCAAGCTGGTTGGCATAACCAAGCGCAGCCAGTTGGCCGTCCGCGCTCTGAGCACCAGATTGCAGACGGTTAAGCTGACGGGCATCGGCTTCTAAGTTATCTTGCTGCTGTTCCAGACTCCTAAACAGCGCGTCATTGGCCTTTTTCTGCGATTCAGACGCAAGGCGCCGGTTCTCGGTCATTGCGGCTCGTTCAGCATCACTGCACCCCACTGACGAGAAGCAAGGCGAACTGCGGTAATAGGCCACGTCCTGGAACTTGCCTAGGTAAGCATCGAGGCTGCCAAGCTGGTTCTGGTAATAGGCGAGCGTGTTGGTCGCCTGGTTCAGATCGTTGATGGTGCGCTGCGCCTGGTCCCAAATATAAGAAGCCGGGGCCATCGAGTTTTGCAGCATATTTTCGTACTGCTGCAACTGGGTTTGATACTGCTGAATTTGTTTAGCAGTCTGTGTAACAGCTTCCATTGCCGACATGATGTTCTGAACTAGATTCGTACCATCAGCAACCGGAATACCAGCATGAGCGGGATTAGAAATGTTTAACGCCAAGTAAATGGCGAGCACGGGAATTTTAGCCGCTAAAATTTTTCGTTTTAGCATGGTTAATTACTCTTAGTTGTTATGACTAAAAGTTGCATTCACCAACCTGTAGAAACTTGATCTCTACTCCTGCCGTTACCAGCGGTGAATGTGGGCCTGTACAGAGCTAGCTCGCCACTTACTATCTCGGCGCCCGACCAGCGCGACACCGTTAAACGCGCGGTCAAATAGGGTTAAACATCGGTGTCATTACCAACCGAAGCGGTTAGGGCTTCCGTCGATTCCTTTGCCATCACATCAACGTGATCGGCTCTTATGTTGTCGTTTCGCTTTTTTAGCTGCCTGCTCAGCTTGCAGCTTGGCTTTACGCTGCTCTAATGCTGGCATGACCACCGCTTTTTCAGTTACAGGGGCTGACTGAATAGCTAAAACCTCTAACTGAGATAGATTCTGCAACCAGCCACGGCGTGAAGGTGGCACTTTGCCAATCGGTAACACGCCAGGCTTATCAGACCGCTTGGCCCTTTTATTCTGGGCCATTAATGCCTGACGACGGCGTTCTAGTCCTTGATCGGCAAATTTGATAGACAGATTGCCATCTACCGCCGCCTTGATTACTCGCGCCTTAAACTCAGGCGAACCATTCACGGAAATACGATTACCGTAACGATCCATTGCTACCTTTAGCGCAGCTAAGACACTGGTTTGGTTGGAAGCCGTCGACACTTGTAGACGCTCACCATCATCACGCACAGCGCTGTTACCTACTCGATAAATAATGGTGCCTTTTTTCGTAATCGTATCGACCGTTGCTTTGGGCTCGGCCTGAACGGCATCTCCTTTGAGGGTATTGCCTTTAAGCTTTTGTGCAGCCTCTCGGCTACGTAGCGCTTTGAGGGCTTCTCTATCTCCCTGCAATGCCTGGCTCTTTAACCAATCCGCCCAGGCTTGGCGTTTATTGCTTTGATATATCGTTTGCCGTTGCTCTTGGTAACGCTTGTGAATGCGCTCAAGATCGCTTTTCAATGCATCGCTGGCCTGTTTGTACAAAAGCTTTTTAGTAAGCTTATTACTACCGGTTAACTTAATCGCTGCGCGACGGCCACGCCCTTTCCTCTTGGCGTTTTCAACCTGTCGATCTTTATCACGACGAGCCTGTTCAAGGGCTTGCGACTTACTCGCTGCGGCACGTTTCTGCTCTGCTTGATAACGGGCATATAGCTCGGTGGTATTCACCTTCAAGCGAACAGGTCGGTGTGTATATTGGCGGCTCGGCTTAACAGAATCCGATGCAGTCGCTTCAAAGGGACCAAGGCGCGCTTCGAGTTTGGGTTTAGAAAACTCACGTCCCAAGGTGCTCGCTTTGATGATCGCTTCACCGTCGGCAACGATCACTAGACCATTTCCTCTGGTTCTTAACTGCAAACCATTGTCCTGCATGACCTGGTGCAACGCCTGCCAGCTATTGGCTGATTTAATCTCGTCCATGCATTCGCGCTTCACCCAACCCACTAAGCTTTCAATACCCGAATGCCGCTCCATATCCATCGCACGTGATTCGGCCCCGCGCTTGCGCGGTATATGATTATCCGGCTGCAAACCAAAGTCCTGCTCGATGGCCTCGCACATTTCCGCTAGCTTCTTATGCGGGTAGTACGGCTCATGGATTGTGTTGCGAGTAGGGTGAATCTTGTTAATTGCGATATGGATATGTTGATTGTCCGTATCGTTGTGTACAGCACTGACACGCTGATGCTCGCCATAACCCAACCCTTGGCAAATGCGCTCTTCTATCGCGGCCAAGGTATTTGCTTCTAACTGTTCGCCACTTGGGAAGCTCACTATCAGATGATAGGTTTTATCACTCTTCGCTCGGGTGTTCGCAAACTGAGTCGCCAACACCTCACTGATCGCATCGCGCACGGTTTCCGCTTCACAGTTATTTAAACGAACGCTACCAAGTCGATGTTCTTTGCTCTGGTGATCGGTGATGTAATTCACCAAGCCTGCAAAGTCAGATTTCCCCTGAGAACGCATCGGTACATGCTTGGCGATCATTGGTCCGCCCTCGGGCGAAGAATAGACTCCATAAGTGAACTCATTTGATCTTGCGTCGCCTCGATACGATTAAGCACTGCCAAGATCGTATTGGCCCCAACATGTGCCACCTTGGCATCATTACTAAGCCATAACTTAAGCAAACCACCCAAACGCCCTAAGTCACCATTCACTCTTACCAGTTCGCGTACCTGTTCAACATCAGTAACTCCTTGAATGCGATAACCTTGGCCTACTTCACGCAAATAGGTCGAAGTACTGAGCCCTGCCTGTGCTGACATGGATTCGATTAGCGCACGTTCTTCTGGCAGACAGTAAACCTTAATCGGTGGGCTGTTCTTTCTAGTGCTCTTGTTCGTATTGTTCGCCATGTTTGTCTCCTCTTTCAGGCCCCGCAGGGCAGGATCAACGTTGAGTACCGAAGGTGCGAATAAGTCATAAGTGAAGAGGCTTCGCCATGCTTGCATGGAGGGCCTACTTCACACATCCTGCCCGCATTTCAACCTTGGTTTTATCACGGAAAGTTATGCATGCCCTTGTGCATTTCTCTGCATTTAACTGTTTATTCCCGTGTAAACCATGTTTACACGATAAGTCCAATGCTTATAGCGGTATGACAGCGCACCTATAGTGATTCAATAGCGCTAAAATAGCGGTCTTACAGCGATTTATGTTTATTGACTTTACTAAATATCACGACACAGAAAAGCACAGCTTTCCTAAGACTTTCCGCTCTAGGCTAAATTCAAAGCCTTCGTATTTTACCGCCCCTCAAGTGTCAATAAATGTTTAAAAACCAAGATAACAAAAATAACAATTACTTTATTTTCACATAGTTAAAATAAAATAAATTTCCAAAAATTGATTTCATTGACAGTTTTGAGCAACTTATTTATCAAAGTTATCCACAATACTTGTTTATTCAACTACAGGTTTATTTTCTATATAGGTATACCTACAGGAAAGTACTATAGGGGACTCTACAACTACCTGTTATTAAAAAACTTTTTGGCACTTCGCGGGACAGAACATGCGCACTCTGGGACAAAACATGCGTAAGCCGGGACAGAACATGCGCAAAATATCCCCTTTAAAGCGGGACAGAACATGCGTGGATAACTTTCTAAATACCCAGGCTTATTAACGCCAAGAATGGTGAATACAATCTGTTTCATCACGCTACATAACCCCGCTCACTCTATCGTTTTGTCCGTCGAGGTACTTGTGGAGCACTTGGTTTCAAAAGTAGCCCTTTTTCAGTTGGAGTAGCATCTAGCTCTGGCCATGCCTGCAACACCTTTTCAAGTCCATCATTAAACCGTCGTCTAAAGCTTTTTACATTGGCGTAATTAGAGCCCAATTGTTCCATCAAACCTGACCACGGGATAATTGTTGCTCTCTTTAAGTAACTCACCCGATAAGTCGCCCAGCAATATATGTCTAAGGCCATCGGAGAACGCTTAATCAACCGCAACACTCTCATATCCAGAGGGACAGGTTTATCAGTAATCAGTTGAAAAAACTTAGGCGACAGTTCCACCCAAGATTCCCATAGTGAATCTTGATCAGGCTGCTTCGTACTCCACCAAATATGGGAAATATCAGCAACTCTGGCTCCAGTTTCATCTTCACAAATATATCCACTTTCATCGTTTAGCTCTGTAAAACTGACACTAATCGTCGTTTTAAATAACCGCCGCATCTGTTCTCGAAATGGGCCTATAGTCCCACTTTTTCCGCCAGTTGAACGCAGCCCTAACTCTTCCATAAAACGTCTTTGAGAGTGTCCCAGATCAAGCTTGCGCGCTTGCTGTTCAGTGATAAAACCATTGTCCAGTCTTGACTTATTTCTCACCGCTTGTGTACTTACCCAAACCAGAAGCAAACGTGCATAGCAACCGTAAGGCAAACCTACCGATGAGGGGGCCATCATGTGCATTGTGAAATTACCATTCTTGCGACTCCACTCATTCGATTTGGGTTTGCTATGCGGTATGGTCGCCTGAATCAAAAGCCGAGCGATAAAACCGAGTTCATTAGCCTCCTGAGCACTGCACTCCTGGATTGCTATGATGTTGTTAATATATTTCGTGCTTAGCTCTAGCTTACCGCTGGCACCCGAGGCACTTTTTTGCCGAGTGGTTCCCCTAGCCTGAACATCCGTTCCATCTTTAAGCGTCATGTGGACTCAGACTTACCAAATAAAACCGGGTCTTGCGGCTTTTAACGCAGACCTGCGCTTTTCTTCTATCCAGTTCTCCACTTCAGCTAAGTCCCAAGCAACACTTCGGCTGGTCAGAACAATACGACGAGGAAACTCACCACGCTGTTCCAGGTTATAGATGGTTCGATCAGACAAAGGAATCATGCTGAGTAAGGTCTTGCGATTAATCAGTGTTTTGTTTGTCATTGATGGATTCATAACCCTCTCCTTTTCAACATTCTTGGGTTGATAATGCCAGGAGTTGCCTGTAGATTAGATTAATCATTGGACAAAAAAGTTGGATATGAAAATATTTGAAACTGAGGTAGATGCGTCAGAACGACTGGGTCAGTTTTATATCCCTGTATGGGAGAATTCTGACAAGTCTGTGGCAAATGCCATTCGTATTTTTAGGGAGAAATGGCATTCATACTCGGAAGAGTCTAAAAGCCACAGCATCATAAACTTGATTAAACAGGTGATTGATCCCGTGGTATCGGAATACTTGAGTAGCCTTCCAAACCAGTATTTGTCCTATTGCCCTATCTCAAGAGAAAAGTGTAACTATAGTGATCTCATCAAGTTGAGAGGTTTTCGTTATACGGCCGACCAAATTCACTTTTATTTACGCGACTTTGTTGATAAGAGCTCCCAAACAGAGCAAGACATACTATTCATATCGACTCAAGATATGCTCAAATCATTGTTTATGATTTGTGAAGGAAAGAAACCTAATAGATCAAAACTAGCGCCTGATATCAGTTTAAAAGCGGATAAAAAAACACGACTGTGTGCCTTGTGTGGAAACCCTACAGAGTTTTCACAGTTCATGCGCACATGGACAAAACACGGATATATTGAGAGAGAAAACAATGATCATGACAATGCTGAAGACAATGATGAAAAAGAAGGGAAAAAAAAGCGGCCGGATCTGAGTACGAATTACTGTCTACCCCATCGCCCCAAGCTTCATGATGGTTCTTGGAATTCTCTATATAAGCAAGCCAAACGCTCTGCAGAACAATTTGAGCAAGAAGTCTTGAGATTACGACGCCAAATCGCGCATCCAGACCGTCATAACGCTAAGTCCGGAGATAGATTAATTGATGAGTACTTTTACCACTTCATGCTGGACTCTTCACTGGATCCAACTAATGTGCCCGAACTACGCAACTTAGCCCGAAAGATGGTAGATTCTCGACTGACCGACAACAAAAAGCGCATGCTGGTTCTTCGTAGGCAAAACATGTCTAATAAACAGATAGGTATAACGCTGGGTAAGATCACGGGTAAGCCGTTGTCAAACCAGGCTGTGTCTAAGGCCTTGGGAACCATACGTGATGAGTTTAAACTATGAATATCCAAAACCTGTCAGAATCTTAGAAGGTAAGGTTAGGATAAGATCATCGACTAATCTTATCCTTAGTAACTATACCGAATCAACTTGAAGATGCTGGCTTGAGAACCTGAAAATTATCATTAATTCGAGATGTCAAAGAGCCTGCGATCTCTGGAAGAGTCACTGCAAAAAATTGGTCTATTGCCGCCTTGAAGTCCCGTTTTCTTTTGAAGTAAACGTTGTTCCTCGACTTCTCATTCATTACTTTCCATAGCCGCTCGATTGGGTTGAGGTTTGGACTGTAAGGTGGAAGATAATGCAGTTCAATATTCAGGACAAACGCCGCATCTTTGACTAAGTCACTGCGGTGATATCCCGCACCATCCAAGATGATATGAAGCTTATGAGCTAAGGGATAACTCTTTCTTAACTCACAGAAAAAGCGAACAATCGATTCACTGTTAATGCTCTCATAGTTGTGAACAATGGTTGCTCCAATATCCGACAAGTTCAGTGCGCCAATAATGTTCAATCGGCTACGATTACCCGTTGTTTCAATCACTTTATCCTGACCAGTTCGTATCCAGCCATGAGATATTTTTGTTGATAGTGTTGGGTGAACTGCGTCGATAAAGACTATCGATTCATCCTTGCCACAGCTTGCCTTTAACGCTTCATAAGCCTCTATAAATGCTTGCTGTTGTGCTTCATCAAACTTGTGTGGTACGCCTTTCGGTTGCTTGTAGCTAAAACCATTGTGGTGAAGCCATTTATTCATACCAGAAACCGTGTAATCCAGTCCAAATGTCTCTTTAACGTAAGTGACAATTTGATGCGTATGAGAATAGGTTTTCTCAGTCAAATGCTCGATTAGGTGCATGGTTTGAGTAGCAGAAAGCTTGCTTTGGCTTCCGCCATTTTCAGGCTTAAGTTTTTCAGAAAGAACGTAGTCGCTGAGATGACGAGCAACGGTCGATTCATGAATACGAAGAGCTTGTGAAATCATAGTCTGACTCCAGCCTTCAGAAGCCAGCAAAACAGCCTTAATACGGTCGCAAACTCGACTATCACGTTCAATGTCGTGCATTTGTTCGAGTTGCAGTTTCTGTTGAGGAGTCAGTGTAATTTTCATGGTTCGTAGCATGCTCCTGATTCTATCGAAAATCAAGCATCTTCAATGATCACGGGTATATATCAATAGTTAAAAACTTAATCTTCTAAATATTCAATTCTAAATAATTTATCACTCTCAGATAGTTTTACCACAAAATAATCTTCATTATTTAGAGAATCTGGCAATTTATCTTTCA
The DNA here is from genome assembly GCF_050113735.1 of Vibrio sp. TRT 2004. Classification (NCBI taxonomy): domain Bacteria; kingdom Pseudomonadati; phylum Pseudomonadota; class Gammaproteobacteria; order Vibrionales; family Vibrionaceae; genus Vibrio; species Vibrio sp. TRT 2004. Next base: position 37,132 of record NZ_JBNJOH010000004.1, read on the forward strand.
AAATTGACGCAACAAATTGAACGTTATTTTTATTAACTAAATCAGCTATTTTTACTAGTTGATTATCATGCATTAGCTCTTTTTTATCATTTAATAAAAAATGCATACACGGTATATTTTCTTCATCTGCAAAAAGAGTATAAGCAATGTCAAAACAAGAAATTTCACCCTGTTTCTTTCCTGAGCTAAAATTAGTATTAAACGCAGAGAACTTGTATAACCTCTGACCTTTTTTATTTATTATTTTATCATATTTTAAAGCATACTTCTCACCATAGAGATTCTGGGACGTGGCTGAAAAATGCTTATTAAATCTGTTAACCTGCTGTTTAACCACTGCCTCAAATTCATCAGAAAACAATTCATTATCTATATCACTTAATTGTGACTCATAATTTTGTATATTTTCTTCAACCTCTATCAATTGACTTATAATACTTTCAAACTCGCCTTTATCACGATACTTATCATTAAGTTTCGATATTAGCACTTCAAGATCCTCAAAGGAGGAACTCTTCGACACCAGTTCTGCTAAATCTTTTTCCACTTTCAAAAAATCATTTAATTCATGATTTTTTGACTTTATTTTACTTTCTATTATTGGAAGTTCTTTTGTAATATAAGAAATTCGTTCATTCACCATTTTATTATGGTAACTTACTAACTCACCGAAAGTCTTATTTAATTTACCTAAATTATTAGAAGCTTGATTATATATTGATTCCAATTGAGATAGATCAATATAAGAAGCAGTAGAAGATAACTCTGATTTTGTTTCTTCTATTAAATCTTTCCTTAAATTAAGGTTACCCAAATCATTACTTACACGGTTAATTTCATATCTAACTTTGTTTAGTTTATTGAGATCTCTTTCAAAATTCTCGTTAATGTTTAATGAGGATTTTTTTCTGTCTAACTCATCAATTTCAGTCTCAACAATAGCAAGCGCAGCTTCGTACGCTGATTTTGTTTGTATTTTTTCCAACCGATTTTTAAACACATTTTCTTGATGTATATCTTGAAGAATCTTCTGTTTAGAGCTTCCCTGAGAAAAATCACACCCTAATAAATACAGATATAAAGTTTCATATTCTGCATCACTAGTATAATTATCGAGTGTTTTTAATGTATTAGATACACTGAGATCACTATAGCGAATATTATGTGATATAATTTGACGAAATGTTGGTTTTTTCCCAACTTGGCTAGGAAAAAATATTTCCGTGAGTTTATCTTCAAATTCGCTCTCGGTATATTTAACCCCATCTATTTTTCTTATAATTTTACTTCTAGCGAGAAAATTCCTTTCTATAACAACTGTTCTTGAGTTCTCATCGTCTAAATTTTCTGATAAATAGAGAAATATTGATACATTATTATCCACTAGGTAGTCTTTGACTAGTGAATAGATCTCTTTTCTATTCTCAGGGTCTTCATATATGATTTTTGGCTTGGCTCCAAGACAAAAATCAATCAACTTCAATACGGTAGTTTTTCCGACACTATTACCAGTTACCTGACCATCACTCTCATCAACAACAAGATTTAACCCCTTATGGAAAGGTATCTCACGAATAATATGAGATGGAGTGGCTATAATAATTTTTTTTATAAACATAATTCAACGTCACCCGAGTTTAAAACCGCCACATCAATCAAATATAACCAATCTAGACATAATATAAACAATGGAAATGATATAGTTTTTACTTCTCTTACTTTTTCATAAAGTTCTAATAACTCTACTTTTTTATATTCTTGAAGAATTTTAAGAACAATAGCTCCGTTGTAATAAACACTATTATCTGGATGAATATTATCAGGAAGCAGCATAACTATATCCTTCCGGGTTATCCATTATTTTACATCTAACAAATGCGTCTACAACTAGTATATCTATACATAACTCAAGTTCATCTATAGGAATCTCACTGTAATTAGCACTTTCAATAACTTTATTCTTTAGCACTTCAATGACATTAAAGAATATTTCATCTGAATCAGAAGCTCCTTTCTTAGACTTAATATACTCTCTCTTAATTGTCGCCAAAACAGAACTACTTTTGTTACTACCTTGACTATCAAAAACAGAATATTTAGAATCAACTCTCCCATGGAACAGGCTATATTCTTCTATCAAATCTTTAGCGCTATCTAATTCATTGTGAGATATTTTTCTTTCTATTTCAAACTGTTTGATAGTAGACTCACCCACATTACCATGCCAATTTTCTTTTGCTAGAATATTTATAATAATAGCAAGATTAGAGTCTAACTTCGCAACATCAACACCATTGCCTAACTCACCTTTAATGAAATTATAAACAGACATTTGTCCAGCTATATCTTTTTGTAAAATCTCATTCAATATTGATGGTATATCAATAATATCTCGTGATGGTGAAAAAGAAATTCCATGTGGATTTTTAAAATTATTTTTCCTTAAATTTGACGCATCTTTTGATATTGAAATAAACTTAAAATTATAACTTAAGTATTTTTTTATTATTTCTTTTTCTAAAGCAGACTCGACTTTGTTTTTTGTGCAAGTAGAAGACACTTGGATAATTATTTTGTTTTTATGATCAATTAAGTCAATAGCTTCAACATTCTGTAAAACCTTGTTGAGGTTTTCAAGTTCATAACCGTATAATAAATTCAAAAGATGTAAGTAGAAGCTTTCTGAGTGCATATGCAAATGCAACATATTTAGCTTACCGTTGGTTTCGATTCTGTAAGCTAAGGTATGAATTTTTTCATCAATATAGTTATAATATGCTGTTCTATTCATTTATTTTTCTAGCCGAAGTCTGTTTTAAGAACATATGCGTTTAAAAAATGGTTAAGTTATAAAAACTTAGTGCTCAATATAACAGTTTTCACCTTGAATTTATACGGCAAAGTAACTCATCTTAGCAAAGAGTAAGTGACATACAAATCAATGAGATAAATATGTTTTCATTGTCCACTCATCAATCATATCTGCCCAATCCTGCAACATGGCCGCGCGCTGTTCTCGGTATTCGGCTTTGTTGTAAACAGCCCTTACCCCTTTCTGTTCGTGCGCCAGGCATTTTTCTATCCAATCCGTGTTGTATCCAGCCTCATGCAGCAAAGTGCTCGCAGTTCGACGCAGGTCATGCGGCCCAAACTTACTTAAGGACTGACCATCTTTCTGAGCAGCTTTATACGTCAATGCCAATACTCGATTCATCGTTGCACTACTCATTGGGGCATCTGAGTCATAACGGGAAGGAAGAATGTAATCAGACCCACCGGCAAATGTCTTCAAGGCAATCAGAATGTCCATCGCCTGGCGCGACAAAAATACCAGGTGAGGGTTACGTCGTTTCATCCTCTCTTTCGGAATCGTCCACAACGCTTCACTAAAGTTTATTTCGCTCCAAGTCGCATTGGTTAACTCACTTTTGCGTACCATAGTCAGCAACAGTAACTTTACCGCGGCACGAATCGACGGCGTCGTTCCTACTTTTTCCATGTAGCGGTACATCAAACCGATCTCAGCCGGTGTTAACGTTCGGTCTCTTGGTTCAAATCGCGCGATACTTGCGGGCCTCACTAGGTCTGCCGGGTTCTCAACTTTCTGCCCTCTCTCAATCGCCCATCGATACACCTGGAGTACAATGTCACGCGTATGTACAGCCGTTGCGGGCGCGCCACGCTCTACTATCGCGTCAGTCAATGCTCGCAGATCTTCATGGGTGATCTCTGTCAGCTTCTGATTGCCAAATTTGCCCTCTAACTCTCGGGCATAGACTGAGCGACGCATATCCCGGGTAGAGTCAGCCATCTGATAGCCACGCAGCCATTTCTGAGCCCAGGCACCAAAAGTTTCAGCATCTTTGGTTCTCGCCTTAGCACGGGCTTTCTCTTTGGCCGGTGACTTTCCATCAGTAACCATTCTCTTCGCTTCATTGAGACGCTCACGCGCTTCTGCTAACGTGATACCTCCTACTCCGTAGCGGCCAAAGGTGATTGTCTCTTGCCTACCATTGATCGAGTAATTGTAGCGAAAAGAAATAGAGCCCGCAGTGGTCACAGCAACATAGAGGCCATCACGGTCATTGACTTTGTAAAGTTTATCTTTGGGTTTGAGATTGCGTAGCTTGGTATCAGTCAGCATGTTTCGACCTATTATTATTGTTTGATACCATGCTGAAAAACCTCTAAAAAACTAGAGATTAATCTTTATAAAACAGATAGATATAAAAATTTAATACCATGCCCCATCAAAAACACTCAGCATGGTATCGGGCGTAATCCATGGCATTACCGATGAATCATACCCATCAAAATACCACGGTCAAACCGTGCTTGGCGTTGCCAGACATTGCCAAAAATGACTAAGCCAAAAACAAAAAAAGTCCGCAATTACGCGGACTTAAGTATGATTTCGTGCCTGTTAATGCCAGACCTTTCTTAAAGGGGGATTATTCCCACTCGATTGTCGCTGGTGGCTTACCTGAAATATCGTAAACAACACGTGAAATACCATCAACTTCGTTGATAATGCGGTTAGAAACCTTACCTAAGAAGTCGTATGGTAGATGCGCCCAGTGAGCAGTCATAAAGTCGATTGTCTCTACAGCACGTAGTGATACAACCCAATCGTACTTACGACCGTCGCCCATTACACCAACAGAGCGTACTGGAAGGAATACCGTGAACGCCTGAGAAACTTTGTTGTAAAGATCAGCAGCGTGCAGTTCTTCAATGAAGATAGCGTCCGCACGACGTAGTAAGTCACAGTACTCTTTCTTAATTTCACCAAGAACACGAACACCTAAACCCGGCCCTGGGAATGGGTGGCGGTAAAGCATATTGTATGGCAGACCAAGTTCTAAACCAATCTTACGTACTTCGTCTTTAAACAGCTCACGTAGTGGTTCAACAAGACCCATTTCCATATCTTCTGGCAGGCCGCCAACGTTATGGTGAGATTTGATTACATGTGCTTTACCAGTCTTAGATGCCGCTGACTCGATAACGTCTGGATAGATCGTACCCTGAGCAAGCCATTTAGCATTCTTCAGCTTCTTCGATTCTTCATCGAATACGTCAACAAATACATGACCGATAGTCTTACGCTTATCTTCCGGATCAGATTTGCCTTCTAACGCTTTTAGGAAGCGATCTTCAGCATCTACTTTAATGATGTTTAGGCCAAATTTATCGCCAAACATGTCCATTACTTGCTGACCTTCGTTAAGACGAAGTAGACCGTTATCAACAAATACACATGTTAGTTTGTCACCAATAGCACGGTGAACCAGCATAGCAACAACAGAAGAGTCCACCCCACCAGATAGGCCAAGAATCACTTCGTCATCACCAACTTGTTCTTTGATACGAGCAACTGCGTCTTCAATGATAGATTCTGAAGTCCATAGACGCTCACAACCACATACGCCAAGAACAAAGTTCTCTAGCATCTGTAGGCCACCTTTCGTGTGCGTTACTTCTGGGTGGAACTGAACACCGTAGTATTTCTTCTCTTCGTTTGCCATTGCAGCGTAAGGACAAGTATCCGTTTCGCCAACTTTCACGAAGTCTGCTGGAATTTCTACAACTTTGTCGCCGTGGCTCATCCAAACATCTTGAGTCGCTTCAAGATCTTTGAAGATAGCTGAGTCACCAGATACTTTTACTTGCGCGTAACCGAACTCACGTTCAGTTGAGCCAGCTACTTTACCACCTAGCTGCTCAGCCATAGTTTGCATGCCGTAACATACACCTAAAACTGGAACACCTGAGTCAAATACGTACTGTGGCGCGCGTGGTGAGTTTGCTTCTGTTACGCTTTCTGGGCCACCAGATAGAATGATACCGTCTGGATTGAATTCACGAATATCCGCTTCTTCAACATCCCAGCTCCAAAGTTCACAGTAAACGCCGATTTCACGTACGCGGCGAGCTACTAGTTGAGTGTACTGAGAACCGAAGTCCAAGATCAGAATACGTTGGTCATGAATATTTTTAGTCATTTTGAGCAGTCTTATAAGCTAAGTGATTAAAATGCAGGCGAGTGTACTCGCCTCTTCTTAATGCTTCAAGGAAAAGCAACCGTTTTCGTTAGGCTATATTTCAGCTGGTTATCTCACTGATAAGGGCTGTTGAGTGCCATTAAGTTAGTGAAATAACCAGTGAGGATTAACCTAGACGGTAGTTTGGTGCTTCCTTAGTAATTTGAACGTCGTGTACATGAGACTCTTTCATGCCAGCGCCAGAAATACGAACGAATTCAGCTTTCGTGCGTAAGTCTTCGATAGTCGCGCTACCTGTTAGACCCATGCTTGAACGTAGACCACCCATTTGCTGGTGTACGATCTCTTTTAGGCGACCTTTGTAAGCAATACGGCCTTCGATACCTTCAGGTACAAGCTTGTCTGCTGCATTGTCAGACTGGAAGTAACGATCTGATGAGCCTTGCGACATGGCACCAAGAGAACCCATGCCACGGTAAGCTTTGTATGAACGGCCATTGTATAGAATGACTTCACCTGGTGCTTCTTCTGTACCCGCGAACATCGAACCAACCATAACGCAAGATGCACCCGCAACGATTGCTTTACAGATATCACCAGAGAAACGGATACCACCGTCAGCGATAACTGGAATACCGTACTGGTTCGCAACTTCTGCAGCATCTGCAATTGCTGTTACTTGAGGAACACCAACACCCGTTACGATACGAGTCGTACAGATTGAACCTGGGCCGATACCAACTTTAACTGCACTTACACCCGCGTCGATCAGTGCTTTAGCACCAGCGCCAGTTGCAACGTTACCACCAATGATGTCTAGGTCAGGGTATGCTGCGCGAGTTTCGCGGATACGGTTAAGAACACCTTCAGAGTGACCGTGAGAAGAGTCGATTAATAGAACGTCAACGCCAGCTTCAACAAGTGCTGCAACACGCTCTTCGTTACCAGCGCCTGCACCAACGGCTGCACCAACACGGAGACGACCTTGTGCATCTTTACATGCATTTGGCTTACGTTCTGCTTTATGGAAGTCTTTTGCTGTGATCATACCTTTTAGTTGGAACTCATCGTTCACAACCAGTACTTTCTCTACACGTGCTTTGTGCATTTTCTCTTGAACTTCTTCACGAGTTGCACCTTCTTTAACGGCTGCCAAACGCTCTTTAGGCGTCATGACAACATCTACCTTCTTAGAAAGGTCTGTTACAAAGCGAACGTCACGACCAGTGATAATACCAACGAGTTCGTTGTTATCGGTTACCACTGGGAAACCTGCAAAACCATGCTTTTCTGTCAGAGCCACAACATCTGCAATCGTCGCATCAGGACTTACGGTGACTGGATGAGAAACCACACCCGCTTCGTAAATCTTAACCTGATGAACCATCTCAGCTTGTTTCTCGATAGACATGTTCTTGTGGATAAAGCCAATGCCACCTTCCTGCGCAAGAGCGATAGCGAGACGAGCTTCCGTCACGGTATCCATAGACGCAGAAATCATCGGAATATTTAGAGTGATATTTTTCGTCAACTGAGTGCGAAGATCAGCTGTGTTTGGGAGAACGGTGGAGTGTGCTGGCACAAGTAGTACGTCATCGAATGTCAGCGCTTCTTTGGCAATTCTTAGCATTTGCAATATCTCACAATTAGAGGAGTAAAAAAACAATCCGGTCTCATCGTTTCGCATAATGAGGGCAGCAAGCTTGGGAAACTCCACTGCATTTGGATTAGATATTGCGGACGGATTATACGGCTTAGGAAATCGCTTGGCTACACATTTTTCTATTTTTTATTTGCATTTACCCCCTTGATATGTATTATATTGCCGCTAATTTCCATACTCACGTCTACGAGATTAGCTGTGTCTTCTCTGACCAATCAAAACATCTTTACCGTCTCTCGCCTCAATGCTGAAGTGCGACTTTTGCTTGAAAATGAGATGGGTATTGTTTGGTTAGTTGGTGAGATTTCTAACTTCTCTGCTCCCGTTTCAGGTCACTGGTACCTGACCCTTAAAGACTCTCGCGCTCAAGTCAAATGTGCCATGTTTCGTGGTAACAATCGCCACGTCACCTTTAAACCACAAAATGGCAACCAAGTACTGGTCAAAGCTCGTCTATCTCTCTATGAACCTCGCGGCGACTACCAGTTAATTATCGAGAGTATGCAGCCAGAAGGCGATGGTCGACTCCAACAGCAATTCGAAGAGTTGAAAGTTAAACTCGCAAGTGAAGGCTTGTTTGCTCAGAGCAACAAACGCCCTTTACCTGAACACCCTAAGCGCGTGGGTGTCATCACTTCTAAAACTGGCGCAGCCCTGTTTGATATTCTTGACGTACTCAAACGCCGTGATCCTTCATTACCCGTGGTCATCTACCCTACTATGGTTCAGGGAGAAGAAGCCGCCATCCAAATCGCTCAAGCGATTGGTTGTGCGAATAGCCGCAATGAGTGTGATGTTCTGATCGTCGGTCGCGGAGGCGGTTCATTAGAGGATCTATGGTGCTTTAACAACGAGATTCTCGCCCGCACGATTGCGGCCAGTCAGATCCCAATTATCAGTGCGGTTGGTCATGAAATCGATGTGACGATCGCCGATTTCGTCGCGGATATGCGTGCACCGACACCGTCTGCTGCCGCTGAGCTAGTCAGTCGTGATAATAGCCATAAAGATCAAGCTCTCATTGGCCGTCAACACAAGCTTGTTGCTGCGATGCGCCACTACATCAATGAACAAAAACGGTGCACCACCTCACTTGTACACCGTTTGGAAAGACAGCATCCAAGCTATCAGTTGCAGCGCCAAAGCCAGCAACTTGATGAGCTAGAAGTGAAACTGCACCGCGCGATGCAGCACTATATTTCAGTTCGCCAGCAAAAAGTCGAGCGTCTGCAACACAGAGTTGCTCTCAACTCCCCTTTCAAGCATCTATCGCAACAGAAAGGAACATTGCAAAGACTCGAACAGAAACTGTTGGATGCGATGGATAGAAAGTTGCTTAACACACGTCATCAACTGGCACTGGCTGCTGAGAAACTTGACACCGTTAGCCCTCTAGCAACGTTAAAGCGCGGTTATTCCATTACCCAAACAGAACAGGGCAATGTGGTAGTTCGAGCCACAGACGTAAAGACAGGTGACATCTTGGTCACCCGCTTATCTGATGGCGAAGTTTGTTCAACGGTCAATTAGCAACAAACTCAAATCTTACTTTCGATTTAGACTTTAACTCATTACAGCTGTTACAAAAATAGTTGGCTGCTCCACACGCCTGAAGCTTCTCAAGTTCCGCGTCACAATCTGGGCAGTAGCCTATTTTCTTGTAGCTGACTTGGCAGCTCTGGCACTCATATTGTCCATCCCACTGCAGTTCAGCATTACAGCTAGGGCATTGATTTTCAGTCATAGCACTCTCTTTGATCTAACAATATCTTTCCATCAGTATCATTCGCTTCATCATCTACCAGCAATGATCTTAATCAGTATAGACTGCGCTTTGCGTGCTTAACCTGATACATTGACTGGTCCGCACGTCGAATTATGCCTTCAATCGAATCACTATTTGGCGTATGACTGTAGCTATAACCGACACTGACTTTGACCTGATAGCCATCAATGAGTCGCATATCATTAAAGGCACGTTCTAAACAGCCAGAGAAGTCTTCCAAATCGGACAAGCTTTCGAAGCAACAGAAGCCAACAAATTCGTCTCCTCCATAGCGCCCTAGCACCGAACGAAGCTGAAACTGTTGCTTGAGTACTTCGGCAACTTCGATCAACACACTATCCCCAACATCATGACCAAAGCGATCATTGATATATTTGAAGCTATCAATATCGATAAAAAAGCAGGCAAACAGCAAGTTGCGATTTTCATCATTCAACAATGTATTTTGCACTTCTAATTGCAACATTCTACGGTTGAAACAGCGTGTTAGAGGGTCACGGCTTGCGTGAAAGTGCAGTTGCTCTTCCAACTGATACTTTTCCAGTGCAACCGCATATAACGAAGCGACCATCTCAAGTATTTCGAGTTCTTCTGTGGTTGGGGAGGACGGTTTTTCGCTGTAAATGGCAAATGTACCAAGCACGCTACTATCAGATGCAATGATCGGTACAGACCAACAGGCATGCAGATTCGCTTGCTGAGTTAAAGCCGTATAGGGCCGCCAGTTTTCATGCTGATTTATATCCGAGACGACAACCGGTTTTCCCGTTGCCGCGGCTGCACCACAAGAGCCGACTTGAGGTCCGATGGCGACCCCTTCAATCGCTTGATTATAAAACTCAGGCAAATGTGGGGCGTGTTCTAAATACAAGTGTCCGTCAATATGTCGCAAAATAGACGCGAGCCTTCGACCAAATAATTGTTCCGACAATGCGATAACGGCTTCATTTAGTCGAGACTTGTCCATTCCTAAAGCTAACTGCTGCAACAAACGATTCACTGCCCGGTGAGCATCGAGCAGGCTGTACGTGTTCATTTCGCGTGCCTTATTCTTTTTTAATATAGTTATATGAGGAGAATATCATATACACATATGAAATTATCTGAACTGGAACACGCTTAGATGATCTTGTACAGATCATCGGCAAAATCCATTTTGATCAGCGATCTACCCTAAAAAGAATATTTATATAACCACACACCGAAAGCATAAGTTACATATGCTGCATTTCAATTTTAAACAGGATTTAAATCCAAGTATGAATCAAAATCCAAACCAAACAGGATTTAATAAAAAGATCATTTGCTACTATGATGGCTTTACACTGGTGTGCATTTCAATGTTTTGCTCATCTATCTGAGTTAAGCGTACTTCAATAGCAGCGTATTCAGTCAATGAGTTTACATGGCTGCCACCGCAAGGGATTACCGCTATTTCCCCCTGATGGAGATCGCACTGCCAGTAACGCGAATCGGTCAATGCTTCACCATGACACTCTACTTTGACCTCTGAACCAAGTTCGATCCACTGCAACAAAATGTGATTCACCTGTTGTTGAATTTGCTCAAGATTACTCAGCATATCTGCGCTGTTCAGGCCACGTTTACGTAACGTTTTACCTAGTCGATAGGTATCTAAGCATTGATCAGGAGTAACAAAGCTGGTGACCTGAGCATAGCTGTTAAAATCGTAGTGGCCATGAGGGTCTTTGCGGTCAGCGTCTTTTCTCCAATAACCTTGCTCCGTTAACACTTTGTTCAACGCTAAGTAAGATAAATGACCCGCGCTATGTCCACGACTCAGCGAACCTTGGTAAGCCTTGTCTACAGCGAGAGTTACTCGCTCTCCTAGCTGCAATGCAGAACAATCTGCTGCTAAACAGTGTACGACGACAAAACACCAACCGGATTCGTCACGCTTGACTGGAATCTCATGCCCAACATATAACTCACCCGTTGCCAGTTCTACCGCACCAACTTGGCAATCAAGAACGGGGAGCTGGTTCAGTGTCCCTTTATCTGCCGGATGATCCGGCCAAATGTGGCTAACAGGGTGAAAGGGTGTTTTATCCGTTACAACGTAAAGATATTCACTACCACGCTGTAACAGTTGAATGTCTGCGTCTAACTGCCAGATTCCGTGGCAGAATTGGGTAATCGTGGGGGTAACTTGCATCGTTTATTCCTATAAAAAAAGCGCCGGAACGAATGCGGCGCTTTTCATTTAACTCGACAATCTGATCTTTCTCATCAAGATCAGTTTTTACGATTTTTCATCATGCTCATCAAGCGCTTACGTTTACGCTCTTGAGACAGTGTCATCTTGTTCGATTTGCCTTCGAACGGGTTATCACTGTTCTGGAACTGAATACGAATTGGTGTACCCATAATTTCCAGTGACTTACGGTAATAGTTCATCAAGTAACGCTTGTACGAATCTGGTAACTCATTAACCTGGTTACCATGGATAACCACGATTGGAGGGTTGTAACCACCTGCGTGAGCGTATTTCAGCTTCACACGACGACCACGAACCATTGGTGGCTGGTGATCATCCGTTGCCATCTTCATGATACGAGTCAGAACAGAGGTACCGACACGAGTCGTAGCCGATTTGTACGCTTCTTGCACGGATTCAAACAGGTGGCCAACACCTGTGCCGTGAAGCGCTGAAATAAAGTGAATACGGGCAAAATCAACGAAGCCAAGACGACGATCGAGCTCTTTCTTGACCTGCTCTTTGACGTCCATATCTAGGCCGTCCCACTTGTTGACAGCGATAACGATAGAACGACCAGCATTCAGCGCAAAGCCAAGTAAGCTCAGGTCTTGATCTGAGATGTTCTCACGCGCATCGATAACCAGCATAACAACGTTCGCATCTTCTACTGCTTTGAGTGTTTTTACTACCGAGAACTTTTCGACCGTTTCGTTAATACGAGTACGACGACGAACACCCGCGGTATCAATCAATACGTATTCGCGACCATCACGTTCCATCGGAATGTAGATAGAGTCACGAGTCGTTCCTGGCATATCGTAAACAACAACGCGTTCTTCACCCAAAATTCGGTTTGTCAGTGTCGATTTACCTACGTTTGGACGACCGATAATGGCCAGTTTGATTGGCTGATCTTGAAGACGCTTGAACTCTTCTTCCGCCTCTTCTTCGCTGTAGTCGAGCTTCTCGTCTTCATCGACAAACTCGGTCAGATCTTCAATCTCACCTTTTGCTTCTTCAAGAAGTTGCTCTGCGAATGGGTTAAGAGCTAGATCGATAAGTGCCGTTACGCCTCGGCCGTGTGCCGCAGCGATTTGATACATGTTTTCTACGCCAAGCTGCCAAAATTCTGCACTTGCCGCATCAGCGTCGATACCATCAACCTTGTTTACAACCAGCATTGATGGCTTTTCAATTTTACGTAGGTGTGAAGCAATAGCTTGGTCAGCAGCAGTCAAACCAGCACGACCATCGACCATAAACAGTACAACGTCTGCCTCATCGATTGCCGCCAGTGACTGTTGAGCCATTTTGGTTTCAACACCTTCTTCTGTGCCATCAATACCACCGGTATCAATAACGATAAATTCGTGTTCACCAAGCTTAGCTTGGCCATATTTACGGTCACGAGTTAAGCCAGGGAAATCCGCAACCAATGCGTCGCGTGTACGAGTCAATCGGTTAAACAACGTTGATTTGCCAACGTTTGGACGCCCTACCAGAGCAACAACAGGTACCATAACAACCTCTACAATATTCTTTACTTTATGTAGTTATAGGTAACGACTCAGCAGAAATCACGTCGTGAGACCTTTACCTATAACCACATCAAACTATGGGTATCTAAAACAAACAAACGGCTCCCAACTGTTACCAGCTAGGAGCCGAATGTGAATTATATCACACGATTACTCGTTGATCGTCAGTTTCTTTACATCGCCATTGCGAGTCACAGCTACGTAACCACCGGGAACCGCAATTGGAGCAACGGCAAAGCCACTACTGTTGACTTGCTGCATCGAGACAAACTCGCCGCTACTGCGATCAATCCAATATAAGTAACCTTCGCTATCACCAACAACAACGTACTGATTAATCATGACTGGTGCTGTCACCAGACGATGCTCTAATTGCTCGTTTGACCACAACTCGGTGCCACTACGAGCATCTACCGCCACAATGTGGTCTTGGTCGGTCACAACAAACAAGCGGCTACCGTCACTCACTAAGTCAGTTGAGGATGAGTAGTTGCGCTTCCACGCCGCTTTACCCGATCGTAGATCGATGGCCGTCAACTGACCGTTATAGCCAACAATGTACAGTGTGCTGCCTAAAATTAATGGAGATGCATCAACGTCGACTAGACGATCGATTTCTGTCGCACCTTGTGGCATACCAATTGGCTGCTGCCAAATGAGTTGTCCACGTTCGACAATAGCGGCGGCCAATCGACCATTAGCCGTACCCCAGAACACACCACCAGAGGCAGTCACAGGCGCACTGTTACCACGTAAAGTCAGACTTGGAACCTCTGTACTGATGGTCCATTTTACTTCACCGGTCACTTGATCCAGTGCCTGCAAGATGCCCTTGTTGGTATGGACAATAACAAGGTTGCTATCCGTTGCTGGTGCAGCGAGCACTTCACCATCAACGTCAGCTTGCCAATTTAACTCACCCGTTTCTTCGTTGAAGGCGAATAGACGCCCGTTTTCGCTACCGATGAAAATTTGACTGTACGCTGCCGTAATACCACCAGACAATCGAGCCGACACATCAGCTTCAACATTGGCTTCCCAAAGTGTTTTACCACTTTCAGGATCAAGTGCTTTAACCACGCCATCACGACCCGCGACAAACACTTTGTCGTAAGCATATTCAGGTGTCAGCTTTGAGTAGTATTGCCCTACACCACCACTGACTGAATTACTCCACTCAGATTTAGGTGTGAACTCGCTGTCCACTTGAGGAACTGGCGCCATGATAATGGTATCTTCTTCACTAGCACAGCCCGCCAGTACGCCAACAAACATTGCCGTTGCAAGCGCCTTTTTAAGCATATTCTTCATGCTACGCCCTTACTTGGCTAGGTCATCCAGTTTCATTTGTAGAGCCTGGCTAGCGTCACCAGATTGCTGCGCTTCTGTGTATGCAGAATACGCTGCTTGTGTATCGCCTTTACGCAACAAGATGTCGCCTTTCAACTCAGCAACACGACCTGCCCAACTTTGGTCAGTGATGTTGGCGAGTTCTGCGATAGCGGCATCAAACTCACCTTGCTCCGCTTTAACACGGGCAAGACGGTAGTTAAGTACCGCAGATACTGCTGCATCTTTGGTTGCAGACTTCGCCCACTCTAGTTGAGCCAACGCTTCATCCAGATTACCCGCTTCAACTTGAACTTTAGCCAGTTGTAACGCAGCAAGCACTGAGTATTCAGTCTCTTTGTTGGCATCAATGAAAGCTTGAATATCGCCTTCTGCTGATGCGCCTTTTTCCGCTAATGATTGTACCGCTTTGGTGTAGCTTTCAGACGCGGCTTCTTGAGCGGCTGTTACAGAATCTTGATAGTAACGCCAACCAAACAGACCGCCCAGACCAACAACCGCACCCAAAATGACTGCTTTGCCGTTCTCTTTCCACCAATCTTTGATCGCTTCTACTTGTTGTTCTTCAGTATCGTAGAGTTCCACTTCCTGTCCTCTTACATCTTAAAAAAGTGGCGATACTCATCACCACTTTTGAGAATAGATAAATTGTTTAAACTAGTTCAGATAGTTTTGCGATAACGTCTGCTTGGCTGTATGTATCTTGTGTACCACCAATCAGATCTTTCAGTACAACTGTGTTATCCGCAACTTCGTTTTCACCAAGAACCAATGCGACCGCTGCGCCGACTTTATCCGCACGCTTGAACTGCTTCTTGAAGTTACCACCACCAAAGTGGTTCATAACACGTAGACCTGGTACCTGCTCACGTAATGTTTCCGCTAGCTTCATACCCGCCATCATAGTGCCTTCACCCGCTGTGACCATGTAAACGTCAACGCTACGACGAACTTCAGTTAATTCCAAAGTTTCAAGCATCAATACTAGACGCTCTAGACCCATAGCGAAGCCAACAGCAGGTGTTGCTTTACCGCCTAACTGTTCAACCAGACCATCATAACGACCACCACCACAAACGGTGCCTTGTGCACCTAGGCTCTCAGTGATCCATTCAAATACAGTGCGGTTGTAGTAATCCAAACCACGAACTAAGCGTTGGTTAACTGTGTATTCGATACCAGCAGCGTCAAGAAGTTCACAAAGTCCTGCAAAATGTTCTTTAGACTCTTCACCTAGATAATCAGAAAGGCGAGGTGCATCGCCAAGAATCGCCTGTACATCTGGATTCTTTGTATCCAAAACACGTAGTGGATTGGTATGCATACGACGCTTACAATCATCATCAAGAACATCAAGATGCTGCTCTAAGAAAGCAATCAGTGCGGTACGGTAGTTCGCACGATCATCCAGCGAGCCAATAGAGTTAAGCTCAAGACGGACATGCTTATCGATACCCAGCTCACGCCATAAGCGCGCTGTCATCATAATAAGTTCAGCATCAACATCAGGGCCATCTAGACCAAATACCTCAACACCACACTGGTGGAACTGGCGGTAGCGACCTTTCTGTGGGCGCTCATGACGGAACATCGGTCCCATGTACCACAAACGCTGCTCTGAGCGATCAATCAGGCTGTTTTCAATACAAGAACGTACACAACCCGCAGTGCCTTCTGGACGTAGAGTCAGGCTATCGCCATTGCGGTCTTCAAAAGTGTACATCTCTTTTTCAACCACATCGGTTACTTCACCGATTGCACGGCTAAATAGATGGGTCATCTCAACGATTGGCATGCGCACTTCATTGTAACCGTATGCGCTGATTACGTTTTTCACTGTGTTTTCAAGTTTTTGCCACAGTGGTGATTGAGTTGGAAGGCAATCGTTCATGCCTCGAATTGCTTGGATTTTCTTTGCCACAATATCTACCGTTAGGTTAATTACTTAGCGTAATCTAGGTTGAGATTAATCTTGTACTTTAATGTCGATACGTTGTTTCTCGTCAAGAATCGCAGCCTTGGCACGAATCTTCGCTTCAAGTTGCGCGACGAGATCATTGTTATCAAAACGCTCTTTTTGACGTTTGCCGTCTTCGTAGAAAGCACTCTTCTTGTTGCTTCCTGCTAGTCCTAGATGCGACACTTCAGCTTCACCCGGACCGTTAACGACACAACCGATAATCGAAACATCCATCGGTGTAATAATATCTTCTAAGCGTTCTTCGAGTGCGTTGACCGTACCAATGACATCAAATTCTTGACGAGAGCAGCTCGGGCACGCAATAAAGTTGATACCGCGTGAACGAATGCGCAGTGATTTCAGAATATCGAAACCAACCTTGATCTCTTCAACTGGGTTAGCCGCTAAAGAGATGCGCAGCGTATCGCCAATCCCTTCCGCTAATAACATACCAAGACCAACAGAAGATTTAACCGCGCCAGCACGAGCACCACCCGCTTCGGTAATACCTAAGTGCAGCGGTTGATCAATTTTCTTCGCCAGTAGTCGGTACGAATCGACAGCTAAGAAGACATCCGACGCTTTTACACTGACTTTAAATTGGTCAAAGTTGAGACGGTCTAGAATATCGACATGACGCATTGCTGATTCAACTAGGGCTTCTGGCGTTGGTTCGCCATATTTCATCTGGATATCTTTTTCCAGAGAGCCACCATTAACACCAATACGAATAGGAATATTTTTGTCGCGAGCACAATCGACAACTGAACGAATGCGTTCTTCGTTGCCTATGTTGCCTGGGTTAATGCGTAAACAGTCAACACCGTACTCAGCAACTTTAAGTGCGATTCGGTAATCAAAGTGAATATCCGCGACAAGTGGGACATTGACCTGTTGTTTGATCAGTTTAAATGCTTCGGCTGCATCCATAGTTGGTACAGAAACTCGCACTATGTCTGCACCGACATTTTCCAAAGCACGGATTTGAGCAACAGTCGCTTCAACGTCTGTTGTTCGGGTGTTGGTCATTGACTGTACTGCGATTGGTGCACCGTCACCAATAGGTACATCGCCCACGTAGATACGAGTCGATGGACGACGTTTGATCGGAGATTCGTATTGCATAGTAATTTCTAAGGTAAGTTGAATCTTGCTACTTTGCCTGAAGTATACCCAGAAAGGTCGACAGGTTCACTCGCTAATGTCATTGAAACGTTTTCAGGGGCACCTAAAATGACGCTATATGGCAAATTGCCACTTAATTCGAGCGTCTGCCCTGCTTTTTTCACACCAGTCGATAATGTTTTACCTGAAGAGTCCTTAACCTGGATCCAGCAATCATCTGAGAAAGTGAGTTTGAGCAGATTAACAGCCGTGTCGGATTGCGTCGATTGAACTGACTCAGACACAGGCTCTGCTTCCGTAGTATTAACGTTTTGCTCTAGCTGTTTTTCAGGCTGAGCTTGTTTTGCAACTTCTGGGACAATTTCTGTCTCTAGAGGCGCTTGAGAATCTGGTTGTTCTATCACGGGTTCCACTTCTGGCACGTCATCGGCATTAGCATCGAGCGCAACCTCTGGTTGCGGCTGCGCACTTTCTAAAGTGGTAAAGTCGAGCTCTTGGTTAGCAGTCTGCTGTTCAAGCTCAATTTCCTGCTCTGTTTGGCTGGTTAAGTCGAGCATGGTCGTTTCTTGGTTTTGCCACCACCAAACGGAAGAGATACCAATAATGACCGCAAAGATCCCCCAAGTAAGGGTCATAATACGGCTGTCATGGGCTTCACGTTTGGTTTTTCGTGAAAAGCTCTTCATCTCCTGAGGTTCTGGCTTAGTTTCTTCACACCCGTCCAATGCGCAAAGGACGACGGATTCTTCAATTCCTACCGCTTTAGCGTAAGAACGTAGATAACCGCGAGTAAAGGTCGCAACCTGATCAGAAGCAAAGTTGTTGTTTTCGATATTCTCAATGATTGAAAGACGGAGACGGAGACGGTCGGCAATTTGCTTTTGCGATAAACCAAGTTGCTCACGTTTGTTCTTTAATAGCGTACCCGCTTGTACTTTTTCTACTTGCTCTTCGCTAGCTGGAGTTTGTTGTTCAGCAGTCATGATGGTAATAATTCTCTTCTCGTTAGTGCCTTGCTAATTCGCATCTTAATTATTTATTTTTCGTTGAATGCGAGATAACCAAGCCCTGAAATAATTCGAGGTCAAAGCCTCATTTAATAAAAAGTTACGCTCCACTCAATAAACAGGGGAATACCCCGAAAGCGTTAACCTTTAATTCTAATAGATATCATAGATGAAACAACACAGAGAAAGTGCATATTTTACAAGCAGCTCAAGGTTTTTCGTTATTTTGACATAAATATCGCTACACGATGTAACAAAAAAGCCAGAGCGAGGCTCTGGCTTTAGTAAATTCTTACACGTGATTATGAAACCGCTTTAATTTCGATGGTCTCACCTTTTGCGGCTTTGTTCATCGCAGTACGCTTAGTACGGTCGATGACATCACCCACCAACTGACCACATGCTGCATCAATATCGTCGCCACGTGTTTTACGTACCGTTACTGTGTGTTCGTACTGCATCAACGTTTTCTGGAAGCGGTCGATACGAGAGTTGCTTGGCTTCTTGTATGGTGAACCTGGATACGGGTTAAACGGAATCAGGTTGATTTTACAAGGCGTGTCTTTGAGTAACTCTGCCAACTCACGTGCGTGGTCCATGTCATCATTAACATGGTCAAGTAACACATACTCAACGGTTACCTTGCCGCGGTTAGCGTTTGAAGACGCAATGTAGCGACGTACAGATGCCAAAAAGTCCTGAATGTCCCAACGGTCATTGATCGGCATGATTTCACTGCGAAGCTTATCATTTGGTGCATGCAGCGAGATCGCTAAAGCAACGTCAATTTTACCCGTCATTTGATCAAGGCCAGAAACCACACCTGAAGTGGACACAGTAACGCGACGCTTTGAAAGACCGAAACCTAGATCATCTAGCATGATCTCAAGTGCTGGGATCAGGTTTTTCATGTTCAGTAGCGGTTCACCCATCCCCATCATAACGACGTTAGTAATTGGGCGACGACCAGTCTCTTTCTGTAGACCGATTTCACGTGCAGCACGCCAAACCTGACCAATAATCTCAGACACTTTTAGGTTACGGTTAAAGCCTTGTTGCGCCGTTGAACAGAACTTACACTCTAACGCACAGCCTACCTGAGATGAAACACAAAGCGTTGCACGGTCATCTTCTGGGATGTATACCGTTTCAACGTCTTGATCTCCCACCTTCATAGCCCACTTAATCGTGCCATCAGAAGAGTGTTGTGCTTCCGCCACGGTTGGAGCTTTAATCTCACAACGAAGCTCAAGTTTCTCACGTAACTTCTTGTTAATGTTGGTCATGTCTTCGAAGTTATCAACACCGAAATGGTAGATCCACTTCATTACTTGATCTGCACGGAATGCTTTTTCACCGAGCTGGTCAGCAAAAAACTTACGCATACCTTGACGATCAAAGTCGAGTAGATTGATTTTTTCAGTGGTCATGTGGCCTCTCAAGCGACGGAACATTAAATAAGGGCGCGAATTGTACAGCCTTTACGCAGCGACAACAAGCATTGTAAAGCCACGTATTTATTAAGGCGTTAATATCGCAGTGATTAAATTTTAAACAGCAATAATCAGTCCGCCTTTTTGACAGCCTGAATAGGAGAAAATTATTGGGCGACTTGCTTTATCTTCTCAACAATCGCTTTAAGACCATTACCTCTGGAAGGGCTCAGGTGTGCAATCAGACCTAGCTGTTCGAAATAACCATCAGTATCAAAGCTCGCGATCTCCTGAGTGGTTTTGCCATCGAATGCAGCCAGCACCAGTGCAATCAGACCTCGAACAATGCGTGCATCAGAGTCAGCACAGAAATACCACTTGTCTTCTAGCTGTTCGTGAACCAACCAAACCTGACTCTCACAACCTGCCACCGTCACATGTTGCGATTTTAGCTCTTCAGGCATCTGAGGTAGTTTTTTACCCCACTGGATAACCTGACGATAACGGTCTTCCCAGCCTTTGAAACCTTGCATAGTCGCAATGATATCTTCAACGCTAATATCGTGGCCAAACGGAGATTGAGGAAACGACGACATAGAAAAATCCACCTGTTACTTACTGTGTTTTTGGATTAGCTTTTCAACAATGCGAGATACGGCAACAAAGCCAAAGGTCGCCGTCACTACCGTTGCAGCACCAAAGCCACTCGCACAATCCATACGTTTTGGGCCTTCCGCTGTCGACTTAACGCCACAAACCGTGCCGTCTGCTTGAGGGTATTTCAACTGCTCAGTTGAAAATACACAATCAATGCCAAACTTACGTGCTGGATTGGTTGGAAAATTATGATGGCGACGTAGCGTATCTTTGATTTTTTTCGCTAGTGGGTCCTGAATCGTCTTAGTCAAATCAGCGACCTTTATCTGGGTTGGATCAACCTGACCACCAGCACCACCAGTAGTAATGACTTTGATTTTGTTACTACGACAGTAGGCAAGTAAGGACGCTTTTGCTTTTACGCTGTCAATCGCATCGAGTACATAGTCATACTCTTTACTCAAGTATTCGTGCTGATTGTCAGGAGTGATAAAGTCATCGATCAGATTAACTTTACATTCTGGGTTAATCAGCTTCACTCTCTCTGCCATCACTTCGATTTTACTTTGACCAACAGTACCAGACATAGCGTGGATCTGACGGTTAATATTGGTTACACACACATCGTCCATATCGATAAGTGTCAGTTGACCAATTCCGGTACGAGCTAAGGCTTCTACCGCCCATGAACCCACGCCACCAATACCGATGACACAAACGTGCGCAGCACGCAAAATCTCGACTTCACTGTTACCGTAAAGACGGCGAGTGCCACCAAAACGTTGGTTGTAATTATCAGAAGCTGGAGTATCGAGTTCACGCATATTGGTTTTCCGCTTGGTACAAAAACAAAGAGTGCGATTTATACGCACTCTTCAATAAAAAGTCTAGATGAAGGAGACGAGTCCTTGTTCAACTATTGTCGCTTTTCCGGTGGCAATGCCCAAGGCGCTTGAGTCGTTGAGTTTTCAAGACCCAGCTTCCATACACGACCAAAGTGTTTGTAGTGCCCAGCTTCGATCCCCGCTCTCGGTCCCATGCCGTGATATAAATCAAGATGGTTCTGCTTTACAGCCCCACCGGTATCTAACACGACCAAAAGACGGAGCTGATGTGCTCCACTCCATGAACCATCTGAGTTCAGCAGAGGTACTTCAGCCAATATAGGCGTCCCCATAGGAAAGATACTGCGGTCGCCAGCAACCGACGCCATAGGCAATAATGGAACTCCGGCAGAACCTGTTACTGGCGCATCCGCGCGCGGTTCAAAGAAAACAAATGATGGATTTTGCTCTAGAAGTTCACGAACAGTCTCTTCATCGTTTGCCAGAACCCATTCCTTGATCGCTTTCATTGACATTTTCTCGCGTGAAACGAGCTCTCGCTCAATCAACACGCGTCCAATACTCACGTACGCTTTGTTATTTTTGCCGCCGTAAGCGAAGTATTCCAAAGTATCGTCATCTTCAAAATGAACAAAACCACTGCCCTGAACCTCCATTAAAAATGGATCTATCATATTGGCAGCATAGCCGAGCTCTAATCCTTGTCCGCTAAGCGCACCATCATAAATTTGTGCACGAGTAGGACAATCACTTTCACAAGCGGGTTTACCATAAACCGGATATTTGAAGACCTCGTTCGGTTGATGACGAAGCTCCATAACTGGAGAAAAATATCCCGTAAATAGGACATTACCTTTTTTATCTCCACCACCTAGCTGTGCAGCCTGAATGCCGAAGTTAGCAAACTCTGTCGGCTCACCACTTTGAAGAACCCACTCATTGAGTTTTTCATACAAAGGTTGGTATGTGGCCGCCAATGAAGGCGAGTTATCGACGACCAATTCAGTCTGACGATGGAACTCAGTAAAGTCACGAGGTTTGTCAGACTCAACAAGTGAGGATTTATTCAAAATCGAATTGAATTCATCATCGATATATTGCTGAGCACGATCGGTGGGTTGCGCACAGCCAAACAAAACGCTGACTGCGGCGATAGGAAGATATTTTTTGAACACTAATTTTATTCCTTTCAAGCGATGCTAAGAGCATGACAAACTTGACTGAAATACGCAATTAGCCAGTCGTTAGGGAATGTTATTTTTAATCGTTTTCTGACAATCGATACACAGGCTGGTAGTGCGGCTCAGAGATAAGCTGTATCTCAGTCAGCTCTTCATTGAGCACTTTAAAGCGGCGCGTCTTGTTACCGACCTGAAATTCAAGGTATGTGCCATTCCAACTATAGCGAGTGTCGACAATACCACCATTGATAGCGACTCCCGCAGGTGTCACGACAAACGCTTCAGCAGCATAAGTCGCTACATCTTGTTCAGTCCAAGTCCCATAAAGATCCGACTTAGGGTATTTTTTCTCTAGATAGAAGTCATAAAGAACATTGGCCAGCATAACGGCACCAACAGCGGCGACGATCGCTAACAGCAAAATGGCTCGCTCTATGAGCTTCTTTTTACCCTTACTTACACTACTCACTTTCTTTACTACCTACCCATCACTAGTATGGAATTCACTCTCTAAGTGTCGTTCAAAATATAGACAACTTCGAACCAAATCTCCTAGCGCCGCTCAGAGTGACGCATTATTCACAAGTTCAGCTAGAAGAAACACTTATACCCAAGCCTAAAAACAATAGATTTAGACGCTAAAAAACGCTTGCCGAAAAAAGAATAAAATTGCAGTATATCTGTATATAAATTCATTACGGAAGATATTGTGAAGATTCGAAGTACAGCTCTGGTTAAGGGGTTCAGACAATCCGCTCCCTATGTCAATGCTCACCGAGACAAGACCATGGTTATCATGATCGGCGGTGAAGCTGTAGCAGATGGAAATTTTGCCAATATTATCAGCGATCTCGCACTGTTGCATAGCTTGGGCGTGAAAATTGTATTGGTCCATGGAGCGCGTCCACAAATTAACAATCTTCTTGAACAAAATAATCATCACACGCCTTACCACAAAGGTATCAGGATCACCGATGAGACATCTCTCAACTACGTCATGCAAGCCGCAGGGCAACTACAGTTGAGCATTACCGCACAGCTATCGATGAGCCTCAGTAATACGCCGATGGCCGGTACTCAACTCAACGTTGTCAGCGGTAACTTTGTCATCGCTCAACCGCTCGGTGTCGACGATGGCATCGACTATTGTCACAGTGGACGCATAAGACGTATCGATGCACAAGGCATCAACCGTATGCTTGATCAAGGTTCGATCGTTTTACTTGGCCCTATCGCCAGTTCGGTGACCGGAGAATCTTTCAACTTACTCTCTGAAGAAGTGGCGACCCAAGTCGCAATAAAATTAAATGCCGATAAGTTGATTGGCTTCTGTTCTGAACAAGGCATCATTGATGAAAATGGCAACGCGGTCGCAGAGCTGTTTCCCAAAGACGCAGAACGGATTTTGTCTCGTCTGGAAAACGAACGCGGCAGAGACAATGACTCTTCTTCGGGGACTTTACGTTTCCTTAGAGCAGCAACAGCAGCATGTCGAGCGGGTGTTCCACGTAGCCACTTGGTCAGCTACAAGGTTGATGGCGCACTGATTCAAGAGCTTTTCTCTCTCGATGGTATCGGTACTCAGGTCGTTGAGGCGAGTGCAGAGCAAGTCAGACTTGCCGATATTGACGATATTGGCGGCATTCTTGATTTGATTCGCCCATTAGAAGAGCAAGGCATTCTTGTTAGACGTTCACGTGAGCAACTCGAGCAAGAGATTCATCAATTCACCATTATTGATAAAGATGGGCTAATCATTGGTTGCGCTGCTCTTTATCCTTATCCTGATGAGAAAATGGCAGAAATGGCGTGTGTGGCCATTCATCCAGAATACCGCGATGGAAATCGAGGACTATTGCTGCTTAACCATATGAGATTGCAATCAAAAGCTCAGGGTATCGAACAAATTTTCGTCCTGACGACTCATAGTCTCCACTGGTTTAGAGAGCAGGGTTTCCATGAAATGGGTGTCGACTCTTTGCCATCACACAAGCAAAACTTATACAACTATCAACGTAAATCGAAAATACTCTCTTTACAGCTGTAACACGTTGATATTCTCATAGTTGCGCTTGAGGCGGTGAATTTTCCTACATTATTCACTTTATTTCATTCGTCAGATTGTTTAAAATTCGAGCTCCCAAATTAATGGGAGCTAAATAGGATTCGCTTATCCGCTTAACTTATTCGCAAGTTAAGTCGCAAGGATTGCTTGAGGTAACTCACTACGTCACTTAGAGCAAACTGTCGATGAAAAAAATTATCTGTAACTCAGTCCAGAGTTTTTGGGATATGGCAGACAATGAACTGCTAGAAAATCTAGACGTTCACTGTGTATTTCCCGTTACAGAAGGCTTAAAAGCATTCATTTTGAACTATCAAAAAAAATACCGCATTCGCAGTATTTCTTTCACTAAAGCACTTTAACTTTTGCATTCGATAACCACGGAAGGTTATCCATTCGCTTGCAACCGCTCTATCAATCCACTTGCTCGCTCAGTCCGAACCTTAATGCCTCTTTTCATCACTCTATCATCGACATACAAGCTCAAACGCTTCTTGGCTCGCGTGATCCCTGTATAGATCAACTCACGTGTTAAAATAGGGGTAAACTCAGGTGGAAGAATCATTAGAGTATGCTCAAACTCACTGCCCTGTGACTTGTGAATCGTCATTGCGTAGGCGGTTTCATGCTCTGGAACTCGACTTGGCAGCACCGATTTCACGCTACCATCCGGAAGTTCAAAAAAGACTTTCAACCTTGGCAGACTGTCTGACTGATCAAGCATACAGATACCAATGTCACCATTGTAAAGCCCTAGCGAATGGTCATTGCGTGTCACCATTACTGGTCGACCGTGATACCAAATTTCGTCCTGAACCTGAATAAGTTTACGTGCAGCCAAGGCGCGTTCAATACGCAGATTTAGCCCTTTAACCCCAAAGTCTCCCTCACGAATAGCACACAACAAACGACAGCGTGAAAATAGTTCCAATACGGCTTTCGCTTTATGAGCCGCGGTTTCAAGTTCACCGGTACTAGCATCGTGTTGCGAAATATTCATACGTTTGAGGTAGTCGCTGTACTCGTTGACTAGGGATTGAATTAATTGACTGTAGTGCTGACTATCGATAGGAAATCTCGCGATATCAGCAAACTCTTTTTGCCACACCCAATCGACTTTCTGCGCCGAGCCTGCGTTGACCGCCTGAGAAAGTTGACCGATACCTGAGCGTGCATCAAAACGGTAGCTCTTTTTGAGCATACACAAGCTATCGGCTATCGAAGGTTGAACATTATTTGTCTGAGCCAGTGTTGTATAGCCCGTTAAACGCGCCACTTGCGTCGCTTGTAACTGACTGAAGCCAAAATGACTAAACGAACAAATATCCCCAAGCACCGCTCCCGCCTCTACCGAAGCAAGCTGGTCTTTATCGCCAAGTAAGATCAAACGCGCATGCTTAGGTAACGCATCAATCAATTTGTACATCATAGGCAGATCAACCATAGAGGCCTCATCGACGACAAGAATATCTAAGTGAAGTGGATTATCTTGGTTATGTCGGAACTCTGCGCTGTTTGGTATCGCGCCCAATAGACGATGAAGGGTACTTGCATCTGTAGGAATCGCTTGCTTGAGCGCTAACGATACTGGCAAACCAGCGACCGCTTTACCTATCGATTCCGTCAAACGGGCTGCTGCTTTCCCCGTCGGCGCTACTAGTTTAATGGTTGGGTATTCATTATTGCTTTGTGCTTGCTCGATAAGCGCGGCAAGTAATTTGGTTACCGTTGTTGTTTTACCGGTTCCCGGTCCACCTGAAATCACCGCAAAACGTCGGCTCAGCGCAACCGCTGCCGCAACCTTCTGCCAGTTAACACAAGCAGCCATAGGGACCAACTCATCTAACACCAACAAATCAGAGACACTTTTCGCCGCAACAAGCTTTTGGTCTATGGTAGGCCAATCCAAGATTTCCTCACACACGACGTCTAGGTGATCGCAAACCATACGCTGACGAAGCACCGAATTTAGCTCTCCAGATTCAAAGCTTTTCTTAATATCTTCAAATAGATAGCGATAATTTCTGGCAAAAAGATGATCGAGCAGGTCTGCGAGCTTTTGTACTTCAGTAGGCTTTTGGATCATAGGTGACCCAAAGCTATTTAAGCGTTCGGCTAGCGCGACTTCGTAGTGCCAATAGCGATGAAGGTAGAGCCGTTTACCATCAAATATTAGTGGCAGCGATTCTCCCATTGTTCCGACTAATGGCGCCGAACTAAGGCACTGATGCCAATCCACTCCGACCAAGATTTGATTAAGTTGATGGGCAGCCTCACCAAAAAGACCAAGCTTTGCACTGAGATCAACCACCTGTCCCTGAGCATCGTTCAATGGAAGACAAATATGACCTTTTCCTAACTCACTACTCACCACTCCGGCAATGAACCCCAGATATGGGTCATGAGATTGAGACTCGATGAATCGAGCAAATTGATAATCAAGTTGTCGGATACCGCCTTTCAGCGCTAACTGCTTGAGGGTTTGAACTAGATTCATCATGATCAAAGTAACTCCATCTGGCCTGCGCTATTTTGCTTCACATCAATCGCTTCACCATCGATCAGTTTGTCCATATCGGTCAAAAACTCCAAGCTCGGTTTGGCACTAAATACACCATGGTCACTCGCGCCATCCATACCTCTCAAAAACAGGTAGTAAACTCCACCAAAATGCTGCTCATAATCATAGTTGGCGATACGGCTGCGCAAAAAACGGTGCAGTGCTAAAGCATAAATCTGATATTGAAGATCGTAGCGATGATCGGCCATTGCCGTCCTTAATGCATCGCCGTGATAGAAACTCACCTCATCGCCAAGGTGATTCGACTTCCAGTCAAGAACGTAATACTTACCTTGGTGTTCAAATACCAAGTCAATAAAACCCTTCAACATACCTTGAACGGTGTGAAAACCGAGGTCACCCGCTTTGGCTGACAGCGGATCATGGCGCTGAATCGTTCGGTTAAGTGCTGGAGCCGAAAGCACTTCAATCGGTAATAAGAATTCCATCTCAACCAGTCGTTGATTAGGGCCTTTTTGTTTGAGTAACAAAGATTTACCATCTAAAGGTGTCGCTAACACAGTATCGATAAGTTGCTGAAGGACAGGCAACCAATTGATGTCTAACTGCTCACTTTCTAATAGCTGGAGAATAATTTCACTGTTTTCAACGCTGGTCGCAGGCAGAGTGAACTCAACCTCTTCAAATAAGGTATGTAAGAAGGTGCCAGGTCTTGCTCCTCGCGGAAAAGTAAAAATCGACATTTCTGGGTCGGCAATTTCGTCTTGCTCCTGTTCATCGGAAGAATCAATATCGAGGTGCATCAGATCCGTGAAGGCTTCATCGCTATGATGAGAGCCCTGCTTTACCAATCCTGAATAGCTAGTAATCCGCCAGTTACGATCAAT
Organism: Vibrio sp. TRT 2004; assembly: GCF_050113735.1. Lineage (NCBI taxonomy): Bacteria > Pseudomonadati > Pseudomonadota > Gammaproteobacteria > Vibrionales > Vibrionaceae > Vibrio > Vibrio sp. TRT 2004. The sequence goes on from NZ_JBNJOH010000004.1 coordinate 65,316, forward strand.
CTCATGACTCAGTTCACTGGCTGTCAGTGAATGTTGAGACTCATTTAGTAAGCTAAACGGTTGTGAATGCTGTTGGGGCAACGCTGAAAGCACAACGCAATTCAATCCATCCACTTGCTTTTGAATAGCTATGGTTAAATCTTGTATACCGCCCTGTTGACCATCCTGAAGCAAATGCCCCATCGCACTATTGTGAACCCCCGTAGGCTCTTTGGTTGAACGCCCATTTCTCAACGGAGACGTGCCAATAAAACAACCATAAACCGCACGAGTTAAGGCGACGTATATCAAACGCAGATCTTCTGCCAAACGCTCTTTGTCGGCCTGAGCAAGCGACGAACCCTGCTTAGCGATATCTAAAATGGTTTGATCTTGCTTGGCATCGTAATACTTGGCTTCACTTGCTTCTCGATGACTCATAGCAAAAGGCAAGAAAACGAGGTCATATTCAAGACCTTTTGACTTGTGGATTGTCACGATTTGCACCAAGTTGCGTTCTGACTCCAAACGCTGAATTTGCTCCTCACTGCCTCCCAAACCATTTTGCGCGTCACTGATTGCCTGAGCGAGCCAACGCAGCAAACCGTGGTCACTTTCCAGCTCTTGGCTCGCCTGTTGTAAGAGCTCGCCAATATGCATTAAGTCAGTAAGATTGCGCTCACCCGCCTCTTCTTCGAGCATACGTTCGGCAATATGACGCTTACTCATCACACTGCGCAGCATGGGTAGCACACCACGCTGACTCCATAGCTTGCGATACTCTTTGAATTCATTGATCGCACTTTCCCACTCATTCTCATCATTATTAAGCTTGTCGAGTGTTCCGGCATCAAGAGCAAAAATTTCTGAAGCGAGACTGGCACGCAAGGCACGGTCATTTTCAGGTGTAAGTACAGCTTGCAGCAAACGCTGAATATCTTGTGCGATCAAAGAAGTAAAAACGCTGTCACGGTTCGAAAGGTACACGCTCGCTATGCCCTGCTTGGCTAGCGCTTCTTTAACCATGCGACCTTCGCTACCTGTGCGAACTAGAACCGCTATATCACCGGCCTGTATCAGATGCTGCTTATCGCCATCAACGAAGTAAGCCCTCTGCTCTTGCGCCGCTGTTAGTACTGACTGTATCTGGTCAGCCGTCGCTTTGGCCATAGCTTGCAAATACTCACCTTTCGGTAGCGGTTTATCGTCAGCGTCTTGCAGCCAATAGGTCAGCGCAGGTTGCTTTTGGTCACCAATGAGCCAAGTGCGATTTTGAGCTTTAGGACTATGATTAACCGCAAGGAACGGAATGTCCTCATCATAAATAAATGGACTGGTCGGTAGTTCAAAAATCTGGTTTACAGCCGCCACCATATCTGCGCTTGAACGCCAGTTGGTTCCGAGGGTGAAGTGAGACGAAACCTGCTTACGAGCCTTGATGTATGTAAAAATATCAGCGCCACGGAAACCATAAATGGCCTGCTTAGGATCGCCGATCATGAACAACCCACATTGTGGATGGTTCAAATAAATACGGCTAAAAATACTGTATTGCAGAGGATCGGTATCCTGAAACTCATCAATCATCGCAACCGGATATAGCGTCCGAATACGCTCCGCAAGCAATTCTGATTCGTCGCTATCAATGGCAGCAGAGAGATTAGTTAACAGGTCATCAAACGATAACCACTGTTTTTGCTGCTTCGCTTTTGCCAGCATAGAACGGCAATGCTCTATTGCATGAGCAAGAATTGGCGCTTTAAGAGTGATCGGATTGGCAACAAATTCTTCGATCGCCGAAAATACAAGATGCTCTGGCGCCCGCCCTTTTGGCGTTTTATCAAACAGCACCTGCTGAGAAAAACGCTCCAGCTTGTCTGGAGAGTCGTAGCCCGTGGTATCGGACGCAGCCCAATGGTTGACCTCTTCCAGCCACGCTGGCAGGGATTTTTTGGTGTAGCTGCGTTTATTCACATCAGAATCATTGATGATGGCAAAAAGGTCATCCTGATGGCTTCGCCACAACTGTTTCAACTCATCAATACGTTCAAGATTTTGCTTATGCAGATCCGCCAGCGTGCCACTCATCGCTTTAACCGTAAGGCTTAACGGTGCTCCCGTTAAATAGTTACTGATATCGCGCAGCAGGTCAGAAGGAGCGTTCCATAGTCGACGAACTTCACCCGCCAAGTTCAGTGGCAGTGGATAAAAATTTCGCCGCCAATAGTCAGCAACCACTTGTGCTTTAAGGTGGCTTTCATCCGTGACAAACTCATTATTAAATCGACTGCCTGACTCAAACGCATTTTGGGTCAGCATACGCTGACAGAAACCGTGAATGGTATAGACCGCGGCTTCATCCATTTGCCTCTCGGCTTGAAGCAAGATATCAGCCGCCTGCTTATGATCATGAACCTCTTCAAGCAGAGGTTGGATCACAGGGTCATGACTTGTCCCTCGAGCAAACGCCAATCGTGCATCATGAATCCTCGCACGGATACGATCGCGCAATTCTGCCGTAGCCGCTTCCGTAAAAGTGACCACTAAAATCTGATCAACAGTTAAAGGGACTTGGTGCTTGGTTTCTGGATCACCATGACCCAAAAGCAATCTGAGGTATAATCCAGCGATGGTAAATGTCTTACCCGTACCCGCCGATGCCTCGATAAGCCGGGCACCGTGCAAAGGAAAAGTCATGGCATTTAGCGGGGTCACCATCGACGTTGCTGTCATAAAAATTCTACCTTTCTAATCAAAACCCAAGATCCAAGTGTGATCTAGACTTAAAAATGATTGTAATTACGTTAAACGCCTAAATAGTTAGGACTTTATGGGATCTTTCTCACGGCAGAAGATTGTTCTAACCGCTAGTATCCGCGACATGTGTTGAACAAGTGACGTTAACTTTGGATTTAACCGCACTTGTGAACAACCAACCGAATCATGGTCCCTCTGACCTGTGGCCGTACAGCGAACGCCCTACACAATAATGATTTACTGGCGGCCACCTACTTTCCTCATACTATCAATCACTCAACATCTTCACGATTTTTTGCGGTTAAGCGCGGAGCCTGAAGCACCAATGCACTCATCATTCGTACTTGTGCTGCCAGCTCGTCACTCCAGTTCGGCCAAACTCGCGCGATATAAGGATTATTACCTTCACCAGCAGCCATAAAGCTGTCATTAAATGTGTCCGCCATTTTTTTCAGCGACTTCTCTTCATCGTCTACCCAATTACCACGGCTAAAACCCGCTTCAACACACGCTAAGGCGGTTTTAGGGAAATAGCACAACGGCTGCGTCATACCCTGATAGAACAGACGGATCAATTCAGCTAATAGTGACTTAGCATATGTCGAATCATTGACGGCTGGGTAAACCAGATGAACCACGCCCTCTTTACGATCGTAGCCAATCATGTGAGTGGGCTTATTAATACCCATCGCTGACATTGAGAGGTGATCAATCCACGCGGCTAGGTAGTCTTGAGCACGAATGCTTCCACTACGGTAGCGGATCAATCCAGATTGATAGTGTTGGGTCAGCCAGCCAGTAAGGTTGACGAGTTTATCCTCTCCCAGCACATCGAAGCTGAGCTTGATTTCCAAATCCTCATGTTCAGCACCACATAAGAAAGTTAATTTCTCGACCAATTCTTCAGCCTGAACGCGATTGGTTTCAAATTCAATATCACCGAACGCACCTACTGGAAGCTTACCTTGAGCACGTTGTTGTTCAACAAAGCGGTTTATAACGGTTTGTGAATCTTGTTCACCTGCAAGTCGGTGTTTAAGCAAACTATCGAGCAGACCATCACGCATCTGATAGCTTTGCAGGCCATTCAGTACGAAAGGCTCGTCATCTTCCATAACAGGCAGTGGCGGTTCAAATATTACTTTCAAACGGCGATTGAAAAAATACTGAACAGGTAAACGCCAAAAACGCTGCAACTCAACCAAGTCCAATTCCAACGGATAAGTGGCATCGAGCAGATAATCCTCAAGCTGACGGTTAAACTCACCACCGCTTTGACCTTGTCTATTTGCAGCGGGCAGCCACTCTTTGGCATAGCTTGGCTGTTGACCGACAAATGCACTGGCACTAAATGGCACCATAGAATGGCGGTGAATCAACCGACGAAGTAACCCATCTCCAGACGCATCACTAGGCAACGACTCATCGCCCTCCAAACAATAGTTTTGCTGACAATATTCTGTTAACTCAGACACCAATACCGACGGGACGCGCTCAGTATTGTCCTGAATCGAACGGCCAACGTAGCTAATGTAAAGCGTTTGCTGCGCTGAAAGTATTGCTTCAAGGAACAAATAGCGGTCATCGTCACGACGAGAACGATCGCCTGGTTTGGTTCGACCATTCATTAGATCGAAACCTTCTGCGGGCATTGAACGAGGATAAACACCATCATTCATCCCCAACAAACAGACAACCTTAAATGGAATTGAGCGCATCGGCATCAAGGTACAAAAATTGACTTGTCCAGCTAAGAAGCGCTGACTGACTCTCGTTCCTGCGAGTTTATTGTGTAGATACTGAGCCACGATCGCTGGCGCTAAGGTTTGCTCAAAGGCGGCATCAGTAAGTTGCTCTTTAAGATTGGCCAAAGTATCTCGAATCGATTTCAATGCTGCCTCACCTTCCAACTCGACCAAGAAAAAATCATCGAGCAATAAGGTGAGGACTTCACGCCAGCGATCAATTGACTGGGTGAGTTGCAGTTGTTGGCGATAATCGCTGATGGTTTCAATAAAGTGTGCCAGCTTACCCGCTAGCTCGGCCCCCATGCCCTGAACTTCATTATAAGGGGCGATCGTTCCTGATTGAGATTCAAACAAACCAGCGCTATTTGGCATCGCGTAACCAAGTAACATACGCTCAATGCCGAATTGCCATGTATTTTGTTCGGTTGCCGGCAATTCAAATTCCTCACTCGTGGAGGCGTTCAATCCCCAACGAATACCTGATTCCTCAACCCACTGCTTAGCTAAAATAAACTCATCTTCGCTTAATTCAAATCGTGCTAGTACTGCTGGAGTTTCGAGTAATTCCAACAGCTCTGACGCCAAACAACGAGTATTCGGTAAGTTAACCAACTGCATAAAGGCATTAAGGATTGGACTTTCTTGATCTGCGGTTCGGTCGGATATTGAGTAAGGAATAAATCGTTCGCCCGGTGCATTCCCAAATACCGCCTGTATCGCAGGGCTATAGGCATTAATGTCCGACACCATAACAATAATATCGCGTGGCTTGAGCGCCGGATCTGAATCGAACATCGCTAATAGCTGGTCATGAAGCACTTCTACCTCACGCATCGGGCTATGACAAGCATGCAAGATCAGCGACTTATCTTCCAAAACGATGACTTGCTTGTGTGTACTGGTCTCTAGTTGCTGGTCATTCTGGTGTTCTTCCAGATTGAGAATATCCGCTTGTAGATGGTGAAGTAGGCTATCTCGTTCGATATCAACAAAAGCTTCGATCTCGTTCGATTCAAGCTGTGACAACAAATACATGTTATCGCGCCCCAACTTACCCATAGAAGCCAACAGGCTATTGCCAACCGCGTCGGTATGCAGTTCGTCGATGACGTTCTCTTCTAGACCGCCTTTTAACTGTTCGCTTTCGCCATGCTGTTCTGAGTGATCCTGATTCCATACCACATGCTTACGATGCTTAGCCGCTAAACGAGCAAGGAATTTTCTATCTCGCACTTCTCCCCAATAGTAACGACAAGGATTGGTAAACATCAGATGAACGTCGATATGCTCACCAATAGCTTTTAACGCATCCATATAGCGCGGAGGCAAAGAAGTGATACCAAACACAAATAAGCGTTTTGGCAGATGATCAAAACTCGCCTGGCTGCTCTCTAAGGTATCAATAAAGTGCTCATAAAGATTGGCACGATGGTAAGGCGACTGACCAAGAGCGACCGTATGATCATAAAGTGCCTGCCATAGGATAGGCTGCCACGGATGTTCGTCCTCGAGTTCAAACACCGTCTGCCCAGCCTCCCAAGCAGCTATCCATTCTGGACGATAGACGAGATAGCCATCAAAAATATCGGCTATTTTTTCAGACAACTGATAGAGCTTAGATTTGTCATCATCTTGCTCTAAATAGTGTTTGAGTGGTTCAAACTCCTCGCGCCCGAGTAACTCAGGCAAAATCAGCATCAATTTCCAAGTCATTGACTCTTTGTTAAATGCGCTGCGTTTGGGTACGTCAGGTAGAACCTGAGTAAACATATTCCAAATAAAAGTAGCTGGCAGAGGAAACTCGATGTTCGCTGCCACTCCAAACTCCTTGGCTAGCTCCATCTTTAGCCACTGAGACATCCCCGGGCTCTGAACTAAGATCTGCTCTTGCTCAAATGGGTTTGACAAAGGGTTAAGCCGTACAAGCTCGACAAGTAAGGATTTTAATATATCCACTTGATTGGAATGGTAGACAGTAAACAAAACACACTCACACTATTAATGCCGCAACTAGGGTGAGACTAGCACATGCAGCTAAATTTCGAGAGTGTTATAAGCGTATGATTTGGCTCGAATCAAAATACCCGCTCAAGCCTTAGACAGACAAGAGCGGGTAGGAGGGAGAAATTATCAACTCATTGTTAGAGAGCTAATTATTGAGCGATGAGATCTTTGTAAGCGATCGTTTTGCCTTGTGGCTTTTCATTGGCCAGCTTGGCTTTAGGCGCACCAGGTTGCGACAACCAGTACTGTGGATCTTTCTTCTCATTCAGTTTCGGACCACACTCACCTTGTGCACCACTACGCTCTAGACGCTGTAGTACACGGTCTTGTGCTTGCGCTAGACCATCCAATGCTTCCTGAGGCGTTTTCTCGCCACTTGCCGCTTCAGAAACGTATTGCCACCATAGCTGTGCTAGCTTCGGATAGTCAGGAACGTTGGTTCCCGTTGGCGTCCACTGCTTACGTGCATCACTGCGGTAAAACTCAACCAAACCGCCGAGTTTCGGCGCAACTTCTGTCATAGCATCAGAGTTGATGTCTGATTCACGAATTGGAGTCAAACCAACCAGCGTTTTCTTCAAACTCACTGATTTCGATACCACAAACTGAGCGTATAACCACGCTGCCTGACGGCGGTCAAGTGGTGTGCTGTTTAGGAATGTCCAAGAACCTGCATCCTGATAACCCAGCTTCATGCCTTCTTCCCAGTAAGGACCACGTGGAGAAGGTGCCATACGCCATTTTGGCGTACCATCTTCATTCACGACCGGTAGTCCAGGTTTGGTCATGTCAGCAGTAAAAGCGGTGTACCAGAAGATTTGCTGAGCAATGGAACCTTGCGCCGGAACTGGACCTGCTTCACCAAACGTCATGCCCTGAGCTTCTGGTGGTGCGTACTGCTTGAGCCAGTCTACGTATTTGGTTGTCGCATACACTGCGGCTGGGCCATTGGTTGCACCACCACGAGCGACATCTGAACCGACTGGTTTACAGCCTTCAATACGAATGCCCCACTCGTCAACCGGTAGACCATTTGGAATACCCTTATCGCCAGCACCAGCCATTGAGAACCATGAGTCAGTGAAACGCCAACCTAGAGAAGGATCTTTCTTACCGTAATCCATGTGTCCGTACACAGGCTCACCATCGATAGTCTTCACTTTATCGGTGAAGAACTCTGCGATATCTTCATACGCAGACCAGTTCAATGGAACACCGAGTTCATAGCCGTACTCTTTTTTAAACTTGGCTTTTAGATCTTCGCGCTCAAACCAGTCCGCACGGAACCAGTATAAGTTCGCAAACTGCTGATCAGGAAGTTGATACAATTTACCGTCAGGCCCCGTTGTGAAATCCAAACCAATAAAATCAGGCAAATCCAAATATGGGTTAGTAACGCTTTTTCCTTCACCAGCAATGAAGTCTGAAATAGGTACAACTTTTCCGTAACGAACGTGAGTACCAATTAAGTCGGAATCGTTAATGTAGCCATCATAGATGTTACGGCCAGTCTGCATCTGAGTTTGTAGTTTCTCAACGACGTCACCTTCTTGAATTAGGTCATGATTCACCTTAATTCCGGTAATTTCATAAAATGCTTTCGCCAAAACTTTCGCTTCGTACTCGTGCGTTGTGATGGTTTCAGAGGCAACATTAATTTCCATACCTTGGAAAGGCTTAGCAGCATCAATGAACCACTGCATCTCTTGCGTTTGTTCCTCTTTCGACAGCGTCGAAGGAGTAAACTCTTCACTCATCCACTTTTTCGCGGCTGCTATATCAGCCAATGCAGCAGGAGAGATTGCAGCAAGCGCAAATGTCAGCGCCAAACTACGTGCAAGGTAAGACTTTTTGATATCCTTTTTCATTCTTGTGTAACTCCAGTTATGAGTATTCTGTCTCTTACGTTATTGATTACGCTCATGACCCTATGACTATGGCTTACTGTCAGCTTGGTCAGGAACACATGTCAGTCAATTGTTGTTATCCCCATTTCAAAACCGTACCCAGCCAAACTACGCAGATCGTAAATGGCACCCAAATTGTCAGTTCAGTAAACCCAATAAATCCCAAGTGGATAAAAGCGGAGCTTAATAAACCGATAAACAGCCGATCACCACGAGTGGTTGTGATCGGAAGGAATCCTTTGCGCTCAATACATGGTGTACGAATTTCTCGAACCGTCATCGTGAGCAAGATCAGAGCTATTCCTAGGAAGAACAGTGCTGAAGGTGTAGTCCATGCCATCCAAGCCATAATGTTTCTCCTTATACTCGACCTAACGCGAAGCCTTTCGCGACATGATTTCTAACGAACCAGATAACCAAAATACCCGGTAAGATGGTCAGTACCCCAGCCGCAGCCAACACACCCCAGTCAATACCCGACGCGCTGACGGTTCGAGTCATAACAGCTGAAATTGGCTTGGCCTCTACGGATGTCAGCGTACGAGCAAGCAACAACTCGACCCAACTGAACATGAAGCAGAAAAAAGCCGAGACCCCAATCCCCGAACGGATCATCGGCAAAAAGATTTTGATAAAGAACTTAGGAAAGCTGTAACCATCAATGTAAGCGGTCTCATCGATTTCGCGGGGAACACTCGACATAAAACCTTCCAGAATCCATACCGCAAGAGGCACATTGAACAGACAGTGCGCCAATGCGACCGCAATATGGGTGTCAAATAAACCAACCGAAGAGTAAAGCTGGAAGAATGGCAGCAAGAACACGGCTGGTGGTGCCATACGGTTGGTTAACAGCCAGAAGAACAGGTGCTTATCACCGACGAACTTAAAACGAGAGAACGCATAAGCAGCAGGCAACGCAACCGTTAAGGTAATAACCATATTCATCACTACATAGATGATCGAGTTGACGTACCCCATATACCAACTAGAGTCGGAGAAAATGGTCTGATAGTTCTTAAACGTCCAGTTCTCAGGAAAGAAGCTCAGGCTTCCTAATATCTCTTGGTTTTCTTTAAAAGACATGTTGAGCAGCCAGTAAATTGGCAGCATCAAACAGATGATGTAGAACGCTAGCCCGACGATCTGTGTGTATCGGGTGTATTTTGATTTTGTCATCGCCATTGTTGTTTCCTTACTTGCTTTCACCGTGCGTCATTGCGGTGTAGAACACCCAGCTCACCAATAGGATGATCAGGAAGTAGATGATCGAGAATGCCGCAGCCGGACCAATATCAAACTGACCAATCGCCATTTTGGTGAGTGTCTGACTGAGGAATGTGGTTGAGTTACCAGGGCCACCGCCAGTTAAAACAAACGGTTCGGTGTAAATCATGAAGCTGTCCATAAATCGGATCAGAATGCCGATCAGAAGAACGCTCTTTAACTTAGGTAGCTGAATGTAACGAATGATTGACCATGTCGATGCTCGGTCGATATTCGCAGCTTGATAGTACGCATCCGGAATCGCGCGCAGCCCCGAATAACACAAGAGTGCTATCAATGAAGTCCAGTGCCAGACATCCATCAGAATCACGGTCAACCACGCATCAATTGGATTACCTGCGTAGTTGTAATCCACCCCCATACCATTGAGAGCCCAACCAAACAGACCGATGTCTGCACGGCCAAAGATCTGCCAAATGGTCCCTACCACGTTAAGCGGAATCAGCAGAGGAATGGCCAGTACAATTAGGCAAAAAGCAGACCAACGACCTTTGGTTGGCATGGTCAAAGCAACGATGATACCTAGCGGTACTTCGATGAGCAGAATGGTAAAAGTGAATCCAAACTGGCGCAAAAGTGCACCGTGCAACCTTTCATCATTGAGAATCTCACGATACCACTCCGTGCCGACGAAATAAGCCGTATTGGCGTCAAAGATATCTTGTAGCGAGTAGTTCACTACGGTCATAAGAGGAACAATGGCACTGAAAGCCACCAGCGCAAACACTGGCAGGACAAGAAACCATGCTTTATTGTTTGAAACCTTATCCATTACTCTTCCCCTACATTGACTAAAAATTCATCGACATACAGCATGGTCCATTGCTCTGGGAAGCTGATATAAGCGTGTTTATCAGGCACTGGCTGATCTTCTTGTAAGCGTGCTTTGATCTGCTTAGAACCCAATTGCAAGGTGACGATTTTGTAGGTACCAAGGTCTTCGACATGGAGCACTTCACAGCTCAACGCCGACTCATTACCTTTCTCCCATACGTGGACAAACTCAGGTCGAATGCCGATTTTGATGTTATCGCTCCCTGCCTGAGAGATGGCGTGGCGGTAAGATTCAGATAGTGGCACTTCTACATCATCAAACCGAACGCCATTTTCCGTTGGAGTGACTTCCATTAAGTTCATCCCCGGGCTACCAATGAAGTAACCAACGAAGGTGTGATTTGGTCGTTCAAACAACTCACGCGGCGTTCCAAACTGAACAATCTGACCGTTGTACATCACGGCAATTTCATCAGCGAAAGTGGACGCCTCAAGTTGGTCATGAGTCACGTAGACCATAGTGATATTGAACTGCTGATGAATCTGTTTGAGCTTGCGGCGCAGCTTCCATTTCAGTTGTGGATCGATAACCGTTAACGGTTCATCAAACAGAATCGCCGAAACATCATCTCGAACTAAACCACGCCCCATAGAGACTTTCTGTTTTTCATCCGCCGTGAGATGCTGGGCTTTTTTAGACAACACATTAGTCAGCTCCAGAATCTCTGCGATTTCAGTCACCTTGGAATGTATTTTGGCTTTATGAACCTTCATATTGCGCAGTGGGAATGCAAGGTTGTCGTACACCGTCATGGTGTCGTAAATCACCGGAAACTGAAAAACCTGAGCAATATTGCGATCTTGAGGACGAAGTTCGTTCACCCTCACATCATCAAACATCACATCCCCTTGCGATGGGCTCATTAAGCCAGAAATGATGTTGAGCAAAGTGGATTTACCACAACCAGAAGGCCCTAGTAACGCGTAGGCTCCTCCTTGTTTCCAAACATGGTTCATCTCTTTGATGGCATAAGTCGAAGACGACGTGGGCTTCTTATCATAGGTGTGAGCCAGTGAATTAAGTGTAATTTGAACCATGAACGCTATCCCCTAACATCACGAATCGGGGCATGGATGAGATTGTTATCCATACCGAAGACATAAAATTTGTGGATTGGAATGTAGATTTTGATCGTCTCATCAACGTCGTAGCTATGAACGCCCGGTAAATGCAGCACCATATCGAGATGAGCGTTGCGCACGTGAAGGAAGGTTTCAGAGCCACTGATTTCCGCCACTTCAACCTGAACGGTGAGCTCAACATCATCATCATTTTTAGGCAGCAAGCTCAGATGACTTGGCCGAATCCCAAACTGGTAATGACCCATTTCCAATTTACTTAGTGACTGATTTAACGGGAAATGTGCACTTTGATCGAACGTCACTTCGTTCGAGGTTATTTCCCCAGCAATAAGATTGATCGGCGGTTCACTAAATAGGGTCGCGGAGTCCACATTGTCTGGGTGATGGTAAACAGAAGCGGTTGGACCAGACTGAATCACTTTTCCTTCATGAAGAATGGTCGTCGTACCTCCTAGTGCTAGTGCCTCGTTCGGTTCGGTCGTCGCGTAGATAGCAATCGTATGTCTGGTCTGAAATAGCTCGCGCATCTCCTGACGTAACTCTTCACGCAATTTGTAGTCAAGATTCACTAATGGCTCATCGAACAGAATGATCTCTGCATCTTTTACCAAAGCTCTTGCCATAGCCGTACGCTGTTGCTGACCACCTGATAGCTCTAGTGGATACTTGTTTAAGTGTTCAGTTATGCGCAACATTTCTGCTGTCGCATAAACGCGTTCCTGAATCTCTTTATCTGCCATCCCTGCAAGTCTTAGAGGCGAAGCCACGTTCTCAAACACAGTCAGGTTGGGATAATTAATAAACTGTTGGTAAACCATTGAGATGTTACGGTCGCGTACCGACACACCCGTCACATCAATACCATTGACTAAAATCTTCCCAGAAGTCGGACGATCCAGCCCTGCAATGAGCCTCATTAAAGAGGTCTTACCCGCTAACGTACGTCCGAGCAACACGTTAAACGAGCCCGGCTCAAAAGTGAGGTTGACATCAGAGATATGCATATCTCCGTCAACATATTTGCTTACCTGCTCAAGTGTTAATGACACTAAAAACTCCTTACCATTCGAACAACAATCTTTTTCGATATTGCTCACTACAGCGAGAGTCGTGCCAACTTACACAAATAAGCAACAAAAAATTCACATATCGTCTTACAGCCCTTTAAACATAAAGATATTTTGATGAACAAGTCAGTAAGGCACTTGGTTTATTAGCAATTTCGCATATGAGACCCCTGTAACATTTGTTAATAAAATGTGTTCGGTTGATGTTCAATGTGTTCATGGAAGTGATATGTTAGATGAGCGTTTGTGATCATTAACGTTCACATACGAACAATTAGAATAATGACTTAATTCAGGCCAATTTAACGCTGCAAGTGGTCAAGACTATGGACAAAACACATCTATCTATGATTGAGCGATCCTGGCAAAGATGCCGGGAGGCGGGGCTCGTTCACAATAGTCATCCAATAATTGAAATGGAGACCGGTCAGGCCTTTAGCCATACCCTTGAAGAGCATTCAGGGCTATTAACCACTACCCAGCAAAAGGTCCTGCCCTTCTATGACAGCTTACTCGCCAACAGCAACTGCCTGATCACATTAGCGAACACCAATGGACAAGTGTTGAACAGTTGGGGTGAACAGCGTTTCTTCTCGCAACGGCAGCCTCAAGTCTTTCAGAATGGCGTTAACTGGCAGGAAAACCTGATTGGCACCAACGCAATTGGTACAGCACTAGAGACAGGTTCCATTGTTCAAGTGTTTCACGATGAACACTTCTTAACGTCTAACCGCTTTATGACGGGCTCCGCTGCCCCATTATTTGATGCAGACAGAAAAATGGCCGGAGTGCTCTCGATATCCAGTGACGCCTACATGCCAACCGCGCACACTCTAGGTATGGTAAAGCTGATGTCCCAGGCGATTGAAAATCAACTAATTGCATCCAAGTTTCAAGCAGAACACTATCTTTTGTGGTTTAACACTTCAGCGGAAAATATTGATAGCCAGTGGTCTTCCCTCTTGGTGTTCAATGAACAAGGTGTGATCATTTCTGCCAACCGTCGAGCCGAAGTGGTCTTAGGGCAAGATCTGGCACTTCAGCGTTTAGATCAGATCTTTGATATAAGGCTGGAGCAGTTACTATCCCACCCTCCTTTTAATCCAGCAGCAATCACAACCCACTCTCGCTTTAGCTTTTTTGGCATTATTACACCACCTAAAGTGCCTAAAGGACGTCAACTCGATTATCGTAAATCGGCTGCCAAAAGCGATCTTAAAAACGCCAAAGCACCTCTTGACTTAGAGCGACTCAACATGGGCGATCCAAGGCTGGCGAAAGCCATCGCTCAATCGAGCCGTATTCTCAATACCGACATCCCTATCTTGATTCATGGCGAAACGGGCGTCGGCAAAGAAGTATTCGTCAATGCGCTTCACTTATCCAGCGAACGTAAACATGCTCCGATGATTGCAGTCAACTGTGCCGCAATTCCTGCCGAGTTAGTCGAATCAGAACTGTTTGGCTATGAGAAAGGCGCCTTTACGGGGGCGAACAATAAGGGCTATATAGGCCTGATCCGCAAAGCTGATAAAGGGACACTGTTTTTAGATGAGTTGGGCGATATGCCTATGAATGTTCAGGCGCGCCTGTTGCGTGTTCTTCAAGAGCGTAAGGTAACACCTCTTGGTTCTACGACCTCTTATCCTGTCGACTTCAAACTGGTCTCTGCCACTAACCGCAACCTCAAACAAGATGTTGAAAGAGGCACTTTCCGACAAGATCTCTACTACCGAGTCACCGGATTGAACCTCTCATTGCCTTCACTAAGAGAGCGAACAGACAAAGAAGCCCTAGTGAAGTTTTTACTGGCTAAATACGCCCTAGATGGTGAGGCACCTAACATCAGTCTCGAAGTGTTGTCGATGTTCAAATCCCACCCTTGGCCAGGAAATATTCGCCAGATGGTTAGTGTCATTCAGATTGCGCTGGCGATGGCTGGCGATGAAACCATTAGCGTAGAACATCTTCCTGATGATTTCTTACAAGATTTGCAACCGTCTCAGCCCGAAGTATTTTCTCCACCAGACCATCACATCGGTCTGCCTTCTAGTCGCAGCCAAGAAACCATAATCAGCGAAGATTGGATGGCGGTTTATGAACAAAACGGTCGCAATGTCTCTGCGACCGCTAAGGATTTGAACATTAGCCGCAATACTTTGTATAAGCGGCTAAGAGAGCAAGGAGTACGTTAATCAGTGGGAGACCAAACCTAATGCGTGACTCACTGGTTTGTAGAAAGCGAGGTATCTTAGTGCAACATAGCCAACGACAACTGTTGCAACCACTAGCTCTAAACCCGCAAGCCAGTGAATTTGGGCAACATACTCACTGGCGATACCGACGCTCTCCATCCACACACTGAGTTTAAATAGAGCGGTAGAACCAATCACCATTGGGAAGGTGAACGCGGCATAACCTGGACTAAATGGCAGTCTAAGTAGTTTGATAAATGCCAGATAGATAATCGCTGTCATCAAGACTGCAATACCAAACAAAAGACCAATGATAACGGGTGATGGCTCAGCCGTGACCGTCAAGTAACCCGCAAGTGAGAGGCTGGCAGGTGCTGCCATAATCGCCATGGTTGGTTTCGCAGCATCAGGAATTTCATGCGTGAACATCAAACGATAGATCATTAGAGGTAGCATAATCGCATATGCCAACATACCAAAGATAAGCGCACCCATAGCAATTTGAGTCAATGCTGGATTGCCCGAAAAAGAGACATCAGCAACGATGATTCCCACGGGTGGAACGAACCAGCTTGGTACCATATGGTGAAGCTCAAAATCCTGCATGCGATGGTAAGCAAAGCTGGTAAGAAACACGATATGTAGCCCTACTGCAAATAGCCATAACATGTCGCCCGCTAGTGGAATAAAATGCCCCAAAGAGTTCGATACCACCATAGTCGCCATCGCGAAGGTAGGTACCACACTGCCCACAACTGGGTGAGCAAGATCTTCACGTAATAGGTGGCGATGAAACAAGAATTTTACCGCGAGGACCAACAACAATACGCTGGCAATTAACGCTCCAGACCACTGCGCGTAACCGTTAAAAGGGGCGGCATTTTCCCAACACCAACCTAAACTGGCAATCCCTAGAGCTAAGCCCGCCATAGGAGTAGGCGCACCCATCACTTTTGCTTTTGCTGCTTTAATCATTATTGCCTCACAATCTCTTTAATTCGAGGTCAGTTTACGCTTGCCAAATGTTCGAAACTATCTAATTATTTAGAACATACGTTCAGATAAACTAAACACAAAATTATGGCCGCTAACATCTCTCTGAAACAACTAAAGGTCTTCATCGCCATCACTCAGCATGACACCCTGACGGCAGCATCTGAAGCGCTGTTTTTGTCTAAAGCGGCCGTAAGCATGGCACTCTCTGAACTTGAAAAACAGATCGGTCATTCACTATTTGATCGAGTAAATAATCGACTTATCCTCAATCAAGAGGGGCAGAAACTACTGCCTTTAGCGGATGAAATCATTGAGCGTGCGCAAGATATTGAACAGCTGTTCGATAATAATCAGGCATTGTCAGGCCAATTAAGAATTGGAGCCAGTGACACCATAGGCAACCAACTTGCCCCGTATCTACTCAGCGACTTTCGCCGCGAAACCCATCACCTTGCACAAAGCCTATTTATCTCCAACTCAGCACTCATCTGTGAAAAACTGGTCGACTATGAACTCGATCTGGCACTGATTGAAGGGAAAACACTGCATCCTCAGTTAATTTCAACTCAGTTCAGCGACGATGAAATGTGCGTCATTTGTGCACCGAATATGCCTTTTGCACAGCAAGGAGTCATTACCGTTGGTGAGCTAGAGAATAGCCATTGGATCCTACGCGAGCCAGGATCCGGTTCCCGTGAGTTTTTTCTACGAGCCATCGCCCCAAGAATTGAACATTGGCAGGAATCATTCCAACTCAACACCACAGAAGCCTTGATCAATAGCGTCTCTGCTGGATTGGGATTAGGTTGCCTCTCCAAACTGGCTGCAGAGCCAGCATTAAAAGATGGTCGCGTGGTGGAACTCCAGTTACCTCTCGATATGAAGCGCCGCTTCTGGCTACTGGTTCACAAAGAAAAATACCAAAGTCCCCTGCTGAAAACCTTTATTGAGTATTGTCATCAATGGCGCAAAGACTAGCCACTTGGATCTCAGAATTGGTCAGTAACCTAGACTTAATCGGTTAAAAACTGTATAAACAGACAGTAAATATTTTCAATAATTTGAGTTAGAGGACCAACCATGGCTGTAATCGTCAAGTACGTGGTAGAACGCAACGGAGAAGAGAAAATGACTTTTACCTCTAAAGCGGAAGCTGACGCATATGACAAGATGCTCGATATGGCTGATGAGCTTTTTGAGCTATTGGGTAAAAGTGAACTGCTAGAAGATGATGGCAAGCAAGAAGACTTGGCCATGTTCCTAGCACAAAACAAAGAAGAAGTGCTCTATGCACTTGGTGCAAAGCGTAAACCAGCACCAAAGCAATCAAAAAAGATTGAAGCTGTTGAAGATAGCGAAGAAGCGCAAGACGACGCAGCGTAACCAAGCAATTCCGATTTGAAACCTCAGCCTCAAGCTGGGGTTTTGTTTTTTTAAGGGGAAGTAAAAACTTCCACGTTTACCCTAATATGTTGCAATGGCACTGCTAAAATGACCTTACCTTTCCAAATGAGCAACAGCCATGAAATACCATATCGAAGTCTGCATTGATAATTTAGAATCCCTCCATTACGCCATCAATGGCGGTGCTACCCGCATTGAACTCTGCTCATCACTCGCTTTGGGTGGTCTCACGCCTAGTTTCGGCCTGATGAATAAAGCGGCTCAAATAGCCTCGATTCCGGTTTACGCTATGATTCGCCCTCGACAAGGAGACTTTGTTTACGAGCAAGATGATATTGACTCTATGTTGCTGGATATCGAAGCCGCCGCAGAAGCAGGATTACAAGGAGTGGTGCTTGGAGTCCTAACTCCTGAAGGCAAGATCGATATGCTCGCGGCTCAGCAATTAACCGACAAAGCTAAAATCTATGGACTCGGAATCACTTTCCATCGTGCTATCGACCAATGCGTTGATTGGCAACAAGCGATAGAAGACATTGTTTCACTAGGCTGTGAACGTATTCTCACCTCAGGTTTGGCAGCCAATGCCGAACTTGGAATCGACGTTTTAAAACAGATGGTAACCTTGGCTGATGGACGTATTTCCATCATGGCTGGCGCTGGGCTAAACGCAGAAAATGCTCAATCCATCGTAATGCAAACCCGAGTTAGAGAAGTCCACCTATCCGGAAAAGCGACTCGCCCTAGCAAAATGCAAACCCAGAACAATCAGACCAAAATGGGCAATCAAGATACCGATGATTACCTTATTCCCGTCACAAGTAGCGAAGCTATTGAAAAGGTAGTGAAAGCTCTCAGTTCTTAGCCATATCACTCTTATCCAGATAAAACTAGTGCTAACCTTTTGATAACAAAGGAGTGCACTATGGGCGACGGTAAACTAACTAAAAAATACTACGAGAACGAACTTCAACGATTGCAAATCGAGTTAGTCAAACTGCAAGAGTGGGTCAAGCAGGAAGGCCTCAAGGTCGTGGTTATCTTTGAAGGTCGAGATGCAGCAGGGAAAGGCGGTGTGATAAAACGCATCACTGAGAAACTCAATCCTAGGGTATGTAGGGTTGTCGCCCTACCGGCCCCTACAGAAAAAGAAAAAACTCAGTGGTATTTTCAACGCTACGTTGCCCATCTACCAGCGGCAGGCGAAATCACTCTGTTCGATCGAAGCTGGTACAACCGAGCGGGAGTTGAAAAGGTGATGGGGTTTTGTACTCCCGACCAGTATGAAGAGTTTCTAAGATCTTGCCCTGAGTTTGAACGCATGCTGCAACGTTCGGGCATTATTCTACTCAAATACTGGTTCTCAGTTTCCGATGAAGAGCAAGAGAAACGCTTTTTAGGACGTATAAATACGCCTATCAAACGCTGGAAATTTAGTCCAATGGATCTCGAGTCTCGCAACCGATGGGCAGAGTATTCGGAAGCAAAGGATCAGATGTTCGCTTACACTGATACCAAGCAGTGCCCTTGGTGGGTCGTCCCTTCAGATGATAAGAAGCGAGCGCGACTTAATTGTATCAGCCACTTGCTTGAACAAATTGAGTATCAGGAAATTTCCTACCCGAAGATCGAGCTACCAGAACTAAACAAAGAAGGCTATATTCGAGCTCCACTTGAAGAGCAAACCTTCGTTCCCGAGAAATACTAAGGCATAGCATGGCAAAAGATCTGTTTTACAGCTTAGATTTAAACCTGTTACGAACATTTTTAGTTCTGTCGCAAGAACTGAATATGCGTAAGGCCTCGCAACGTCTGTTTGTCTCACAGCCTGCCATCAGTCAAGCCCTGCAAAAACTGCGTAACCACTTTGATGATGAGTTGTTTGTTAAAGTACCTAGAGGGCTAGAGCCGACGCCATTTGCCCATCAGTTGGCAAACGCAATCACTCCACATCTTGACGGGCTGGCAAAGGTGCTTAATCAGGTCGATACATTTGATCCCAAAACACTCTCTGGTTCAATTAAAATTGCCGTAGCGCCTATTGTATTAACTTGCCTCTCTGGTGCGTTGTTTCTACGTTTGAGAGAGCAAGCTCCCAATTGCACTATTGAATTGATCGGCTGGCAACGCTCTACTTTTGAAGAAATTATAAAGGGTGAAATACTGCTCGGAGTCAATCTCGAAAGTAAAGCGCAACAAAGTATATATCAGCAAAAACTGGTTGAGTTGACAGGAAAAATCATTGTTAGAAAAGACCACCCAGTGACCAAAAAACGAGTCACGTCACATGACATGGCTCCCTACCCTATCGCTTCAGTTATCACCCCAGGTTGGAACGACAATTTTGTTTATGCCGCTGAGCTGATGAAACAAGAAGGGGTAGCTCCTGAAGTCGGATTCCGGTCAGAGTTTGTCATGGCGGTGGTAGATGTCATTCAACATAGTGACTTTTTCATGCCTCACTCTAACTTATTTCCGATACAAAACTACCCAACCCTCAAAGCACTTGATGTCACAGTGCAAGGCGAGCCCTATCTTCACAATGTATACAGTTTTTACCACTGTAAATACCGTCAAACACCATTGATTGAGTGGCTCCACCAGCAAATTCAACATGTACTTAACCAGCAACTCGCCGAAAAGCCCCGCGCATAATCTGTCTATTACGCCCTCTTCTCCTTCACTGCTCCATCTCACTTCGAAAAACGTCATTCAAATTTTTATTGGCAGCAAGTAAGAAGCAATGCTTATCAGATTAATAAGAGATACTAATTAGTACCTATCGGGCTTAGTGCTTAACATTTCCTCACGAGAGCAAAGATACCAAGGATGGACAAGCATCACTGCGCTTCAGTTTTAGAGGACACTGCTCCGAATTATGGCGAAATCTTTGGTACCTATCATGAAAAAACAACTGTTAGCACTGGCTCTCTTGACTCCGATTACGGCTGGTGCAACTGGCTTACATATTTCACCAGAACTCAAACTGGGGCCTTATCTTGGAGCGGGAATATCGGGTGCGGGTCTACAGCTCGGATTAACTGATATCGTAGGGCTTGATGCCTTGTATCTCAGCTATTCACATACCTCAGCGGAGATTTTGCTCGATAAAGATCGTTTCAAGACCTACCGCGTCGGCGGCCAATATCAATTTATCGATCACCCAATGAAGATGGCGCTGCAACTTGAAGGGGGAGTTGTTGAGTATCAAGGCACTCGTGATTACATCTGGTCGAGTGAAGCTAAGTATAAAGAGGCCACTGGAGCCACTGTTTCAGCAGCTTGGGTAGTATTTGTTAATGACAATATCGGTTTTAGAGTTGGCAGTGACGTCCACTATATTGATCAGAGCAAAACACTGTTGGGGACGCACTGGTCAGCCACTTTTTCTACTGGGGTCGTTTTACACTTTTAACGCAATGCGTCGTCAATGCTTTGTTCGCCCAAGTGGCGAACATCTTTGCCTTTAACAAAGTAGATGATGTACTCACAGATATTCTGACAACGGTCCCCCACACGCTCAATCGCACGAGCTGACCACATAACCTGCAGAATATTAGGAATGTTTTTCGGGTCTTCCATCATATAGGTCATCAGCTGACGAATAACCGCTTCATATTCCGCATCAAGTTTATCATCGAGCTTGTACACTTCCGCTGCCGCATCAACATCCATACGAGCAAAAGCGTCCAACACTTGGTGCAACATGCTAATTGCGTGGCGGCAAAGAGGTTCTAGTGAGACATGGAACTGACGTTCTTTCGTTGTTGGCGATTTAATTGCTGCATGCGCAATTTTAGCCGCTACATCACCGATACGTTCGAGATCAGTAATGGTTTTAATGATCGCCATAACAAGACGCAAATCTTTCGCGGTTGGCTGGCGCTTAGCAATGATGCGAGTACAAGCTTCATCAATAGACACTTCCATCGCATTCACTTTGTGATCATCTCGAACCACTTGTTTAGCCAGTTCGATGTCATCCTTATACAGAGCCTTCATCGCGTAAGAGAGCTGCTGCTCAACCAAGCCGCCCATGGTTAACACATGAGTTCGGATCGATTCTAACTCGACATTAAACTGACCTGAAATATGACGTCCAAAATTCATAGAATCTCCGTTAAAACTGCTTAACCATATCGACCAGTAATGTAGTCTTCGGTCTGTTTTTTCAATGGTGAAGTGAAGATAGAATCCGTATCAGAATACTCAATCAATTTCCCCATATGAATAAATGCGGTGTGATCACTCACTCGTGCGGCTTGTTGCATGTTATGTGTGACGATTACAACGGTATATTGAGTTTTCAGCTCGTTAATCAACTCTTCTATCGTCAATGTAGAGATGGGATCGAGCGCCGATGTCGGCTCATCAAGTAGCAATACTTCCGGTTCAATCGCAATCGCGCGAGCAATCACCAGTCGCTGCTGCTGACCACCAGATAGTCCAAACGCATTCTCGTGTAAACGATCTTTCACTTCATCCCAAAGCGCTGATGCTCTAAGAGCTCTTTCTACCGCATCATCAAGTGAGCGACTATTTTTAACACCTTGCAGACGCAGACCGTAAACCACATTCTCGTATATTGATTTAGGAAATGGGTTGGGTCTTTGGAAAACCATCCCTACACGGCGACGTAAGGTTGCAACGTCTACATCTGGATCATAGACGTTTTTTCCATGAAGTCTGACTTGTCCCTGCACTTGGCAGCCTTCAACCAAGTCATTCATTCGGTTTATACAGCGCAAAAGCGTGGATTTCCCACATCCTGATGGACCTATGAATGCAGTGACTTTCCCCTTAGGGATTCGCATCGAGACGCCACTCAATGCCTGCGAACTCTTGTAGAACAAGTTTAAATCCTCGATCGCAATCGCCGTTTGCTCATCGCTCAAATTGTTCACATCTAACGGCGCGTGGTAGCCGAGTGTTTGATTGACAGAAAACATGTTTAATCTTGTCCTAATGTTCGATATTTTTCGCGCAAATTATTACGAATACTAATCGCAGTGAGATTCAGCCCTACAATCACTGTCACTAATAAAAAAGAGGTCGCATAAACCAGTGGTCTTGCACTTTCAATATTAGTGGTTTGAAAGCCAACGTCATAAATGTGAAAACCTAAGTGCATGAATTTACGTTCTAAATGCAAAAATGGAAACTGATTATCAACCGGCAGACTCGAAGCTAGTTTCACTACCCCGACTAACATTAAAGGAGCGACTTCTCCTGCCGCCCGCGCCACCGCCAGAATCAGGCCAGTGATGATTGCGGGACTCGCCATCGGCAATACAATTCGCCACATGGTTTCAAATTGCGTTGCGCCTAACGCCAATGAACCATGACGAACTGAGTTCGGAATTCGAGTTAAACCTTCTTCCGTTGCAACAATCACAACCGGTAGCGTTAACACGGCCAAGGTCAGTGCAGACCATAGTAGCCCAGGCGTACCAAACGTCGGTGCTGGCAAACGCTCTTGGTAAAAGAGTGCGTCTATTGAACCACCTAAGCTATAAACAAAGAAACCAAGGCCAAAAACACCATACACAATGGATGGTACCCCAGCGAGATTAATCACCGCGACTCGAATCAAGCGAGTGAAAGCATTGTTCTTAGCATACTCATGAAGATATATCGCTGCAATGACACCAAGCGGCATAACGATAACAGACATGATCAGTACCAATAACACGGTTCCGAACATTGCAGGAAAAACCCCGCCTTCCGAGTTTGAATCACGAGGGTCTTCTGACAAGAACTTCCATACCTGTTTAGCCCAACGAGCTAGCTTTTCCAAAGTACTCATCTGATTCGGATACCAAATATCTAACACTTGGTTCAGCGGAATCATCACTTGTTGCCCAGTCATATCTTCGACAATCATCCCCTGATTTGCCAACTGACCGCGCAAGTAATCGAGTTTATTTTCTGCTGCTGCTAGAGCTTCAACATAACGACCACTCTGAGTTCGGTAAAGCGCTTCAAACTCATCATCTAGATTTCCATTCAGAGTGCGTTTGCGCTTTTCTAGTCTCAGTCGCTCAGCTTGAGCACTGATCACTCGGACATCGCCTTCAATTAGACGTTCAATCTCTTCGCGTAACTCATTGGCAAAATCCAAGCGGTCGCGAATCTCACTGGTTAAATCCGTTGATATTGTTCCATCTGGGTATAGATAGCCGATAGGATTCGCATAAAAATCACCATCGCGAACTCTCTCGATGACGGCCCACTTAGCGGGGGTTACTGGTTCGTCAAGATCTATAGAAAGCAACGAAACAAAATCCGCATCGTAGAGATCGCGGTTAGCCACCTTAATATTTAAGCGCTTCACCACCCCCTTATCGATAGTTTCCTGAGGCAGTGCGACGTTCATCTCGGTTAAGTGACTAACTGGCACATATTCAGTCGCATAGATTTGCCCAACTAGAGTATTCCCCTGCGGAGTCTGCCACTGATACAAAGGCGCAGGCCAGAAATAGGAAAGTCCTTTCCAACCAATCAGCAGCAATAGCCCCAACACAGAAAGCAGGCTGACGCTAACTGCACCACCCGTTAACCATATCCATGGAGAGCCTGATTTAAACCACTTAATCACGTTGAACACTTCCTAAATTTTGATCGTTATAGTGAGCGATACTTTTCACGTAAACGTTGACGAACATATTCTGCTAAAGAGTTCACCGCAAAGGTAAATACCAACAATATCAGCGCCGCTAAAAACAACAAACGGTAGTGCGAACTGCCGACTTCAGACTCCGGCATCTCAACGGCAATGGTTGCTGATAACGTACGCATCCCTTCTAAAATATTCCAATCCATGATTGGTGTGTTACCTGTCGCCATTAACACAATCATGGTTTCACCTACCGCACGCCCTAACCCCATCATAATGGCAGAAAAAATACCTGGGCTGGCGGTCAATAACACAACGTGTATCAGCGTTTGCCATGATGTCGCCCCCAGAGCCAAAGAACCATCGGATAGATGTTTAGGTACAGAGAAAATCGCATCCTCCGCAATGGTAAATATCGTTGGTATCACCGCAAACCCCATCGCGAATCCCACCACGAGTGCATTTCGCTGGTCAAAATCGATACCATGCTCGGCAAGATAAACTCTAACATCACCTGAAAACAGTAACGCCTCGATGCTGCCACTTTGAGACAGAATAACCACAGTAAGGATAACAATCGCGGGCATTAGAATTGCGGCATGCCATCCATTAGAGAATCGTCCAGTCAACGCTTTAGGAAGACCATGCCAAACTAAACCAATCACTACCGTCGATAGAGGTAAGAAAATCATCAAGGCAACAACTGCGGCTAAGTGACTTTCGACAATAGGAGCAAACCACAAGCCGGCAAGGAAACCGATAATAACCGTCGGCAGTGCTTCCATCAATTCGATCGACGGCTTAACGATTCTACGCATTCTAGATGTCATGAAATACGCAGTATAGATGGCCCCCAATACTGCAATCGGCACAGCAAATAGCATCGCAAAAGCGGCAGCCTTCAACGTCCCAAATACAATCGGAACCAGACTAAATTTCGCTTCAAACTCTTCACTCGCCGACGTGGTTTGCCACACAAACTCCGGTTGCGCATAACTTTCATACCAGACTTGCTGCCAAAGTGACGATAGCGAAATTTCTGGATATGGGTTATCCACTACCGCAAGATCTAATGAACCGTCCGTTAGCGCAATGAGGTAAGTCTCATTGTTTGACATCGCGGCTATTTGCGGGGCTTTTTGATATGCACGCTCAAACATCACCAGCTTTTCGCTGGTCGTGTAGTGGCTCTGCACCGTACCGTTTATATAGAAGCTATAAAACCCTTTGCGATAACTATCTGGCAAAAGAAATTGTAATTCTGAGGCAAGATTGAACTGGCGAATAAAGGTAAGTGAACGCTTACCCTCATTAATCACGTCAAACCACTGAGAGACCAAACCATCGCGGTAAGTAACCAGCAACGAGTATGCCCCAGAAAGTAAGTCAATATTCATCACTGAATGTTGAGGATTTCCCTGACTCAAGTCGACCACTTCACGCACGGCAAAATTTTGTGACTGACGAACCGCCACAATCAATTCAGAGCCAGAACGGAGGTAAAGAGTTTTACCATCTGGCGTTAGTATCAACTGTTCAAGGCTGGATATAGGCGATAGAAACGTAAACGACTTAACCTCGCTGCCATCTTGCCATCGGACCATAACCGTTTGGTCATCGTACCAACCAGCCAAGGTAAGGTCGTCACTATTGGCGAAGGCAAACTTTTTAAGATCATTCCCTTCGCGGTAAAGATTGAAGGGTAGAGACAACTCCGTCACGCTTGGTGAGAATTTACGGTTACCTTTTTGCAGCTCAAAATCTAAGTTAGGCTTGAACAGAGTCACTTCCCCTTGCTGGGAAGCATAAGCAAACCACCCAAGCACAGGGATGGTTTTAGCAAACAGATCACCCGAGTGCCCAAGTTGTTCAGAGAGTACAGGCTTCCGTTCAGAATCGGTTAACGACCAGAAATTGAGCTTACCTTGTGACGACAGGACAAAAGCATTTTCACCATAATCATCGACACCCGCCGCAAGAGCTTGCGTTGCTGGTATCTTTATCGACCGTACATTAGGTGTGAATTTTGCGTCACTAAACAGTGGCAAAACCATCATAGCAAGATAGACAAAAATCAGCACCAGTGCGGCAAGAACACCAACGCCACCAGCAGATACAGTGAAACGAACCAATCGATCTTTTATCAATCGCTTTCGATCACGTTCTCGCAAAGAAAATTCTGCCTGTGTCATTCCTGTCTCATACCTATTTTTATCCTAGGGTATAATATTTCTATAAGGTGACAATTATATTACAGTTCCCAATAAACAACTGAAAACAATGCAATAAAATTTGCAATAAAAATGTCATATAAACCCCTTAAGTTGCTATCCAAAGTGAGTGAAGAGGATCTTCACTCGAGTCCGTCAAGTAGGTAATAGGGTAAGATCATGAGCACAGAGAAGCTGTATATTGAAAAGGAATTAAGTTGGCTTTCTTTTAATGAACGGGTCTTGCAAGAGGCCGCCGACAAAGATGTCCCTCTGGTCGAACGAATTCGATTTCTTGGCATATTTTCCAATAACTTAGATGAGTTCTATAAAGTACGATTTGCCGATGTCAAACGCCGAATTTTGATCAACCAAGAACGTGGTGGAAATGACAACTCCAAACATCTATTGACCAAAATGCAAACCAAAGCGCTGCGCCTTAATGAGCGCTTTGATGAGCTCTACGCGGACTTGATTCGTGATATGGCTCGAAGACGCATATTTCTTGTTAACGAAACTCAACTCAGTGAAGCGCAGCAAGTCTGGGTACGAAAATATTTTCGTCATCAGGTTCTGCCCCACATCACGCCCTTGATGCTTCGTGATGATATTGACGTTTTGCAGTTTCTCAAAGATGAATATGCCTATATCGCCGTTGAACTCGCACAACAGGAGCTCAACCAATACGCACTGATCGAAATCCCAACCGATCACCTGCCTCGTTTTGTGATGGTGCCTGAGCAGAAAGGAAAACGGCGTAAAACGATCATCTTGCTCGATAACATCATCCGATATTGTCTAGATGAGCTTTTTAGCGGATTTTTTGAATATCAGAGCCTCAATGGCTACGCGATGAAAATGACTCGCGATGCAGAGTACGACTTGAGTCATGAGGTTGAATACAGCCTACTTGAACAGATGTCAGAAGGCGTAAGCCAACGTTTAACCGCTATGCCTGTGCGCTTCGTTTACGAAAGAGAAATGCCTAAGGAAATGCTCGATTTCTTATGCGAAAAGCTCAAAATATCAAACTACGACAGTTTGATTCCCGGTGGTCGTTATCACAACTTTAAAGACTTTATTGCTTTTCCTAACGTCGGCCGAGACTACTTAGAAAACAAGCCGTTACCGCCAATGGAGTGTGCGGACTTTGAAGGGTACGCCAACAAATTTGACGCCATCAAGGCGCAAGATATTTTGCTCCACTACCCTTACCATACCTTTGAACATATCAGTGAATTGGTACGTCAAGCATCGTTCGACCCGAAAGTGCTAAGTATAAAGATCAATATTTATCGCGTCGCCAAACACTCGCGTTTAATGAACTCGCTTATCGATGCCGTACACAATGGAAAAAGCGTTACGGTAGTCGTCGAACTTCAAGCGCGTTTTGATGAAGAAGCGAATATCGAATGGTCACGCGTTTTGACGGATGCTGGCGTAGAAGTACTCTTTGGTGTTCCAGGCCTGAAAATTCACTCCAAGCTGCTACTGATAAGTCGTCGAGAAGAGGACGACATTGTGCGTTATGCACATATTGGTACCGGTAACTTTCACGAAAAAACCGCACGAATCTACACCGATTTTTCGCTATTAACCGCCGATCCAGAACTCACCAACGAAGTGAGTAAAGTCTTTGGCTACATTGAGAACCCGTACCGACCTATTAGGTTTAATCACCTCATCGTCTCGCCTAGGAACTCCCGTAAACAACTCTATCGCCTCATCGATACCGAGATAAGCAACGCTAAAGAGGGCAAAAAGGCTGCGATTACGCTCAAAGTCAACAATCTGGTAGACAAAGGCTTAGTCAATAGACTCTACGAAGCCAGTTCAGCAGGCGTTGAAATTAAAATGATCATCCGCGGAATGTGTTCACTTGTTCCTGGTGTCGAAGGAGTCAGCGACAATATCAAAATCATTAGTATCGTTGATCGATTCCTTGAGCACCCTCGAGTGCTGATCACCCATAACGCTGGTGATCCTCAGGTCTATATCTCATCCGCTGACTGGATGACGCGAAATATTGATTATCGTATAGAGGTCACAGCGCCAGTCCGTGACCAACGACTTAAACAGCGCATTATTGATATCATTAACATCCATTTTACCGATACAGTAAAAGCGAGATGGATCGATAAAGAGATGAGCAATCACTATGTGCCGCGTGGAAACCGCAAGAAAGTACGCTCGCAGATTGCCATTTACGACTATCTTAAACAGGTAGAAAGACAAACTAGGAATCAGAAACGCAAAGCACAGTTACATACCCAACTTGAGCAGTAGCTTTGCTGATGTTGGTAAGGGCCCCATCACTCTATACACGCAGTGAAGGGGGTAAGCGCCAAGTGTGTACGCGACTTATTTAGGTTGGAATAGAATGACTCAGAATCCGGAAATACGAGATGTTGCTGCCATTGACTTAGGCTCAAACAGCTTTCATATGGTCGTGGCAAGAGTAGTTGAACAGGATTTGCAATTAGTCAGCCGCCACAAGCAAAGAGTTAGACTTGCAGCTGGGTTAGACGCACTTAAAAACTTAGATAACGCCTCAATGCAACGCGGATTAGAATGCCTCGCAATGTTCGCTGAACGTATCCAAGGCTTTGATCCTGATAACGTTCGGATTGCCGCCACTCATACTCTGCGCCAAGCCAACAACGCACATATTTTTCTTCAACGAGCTCGAGATGTTCTGCCCTTCCCAATTGAGATCATTCCTGGTGTTGAAGAAGCGCGTTTGATTTATCTGGGGGTGGCTCACACTCAACCAGAATCAGACTCCAAACTCGTGGTTGATATTGGTGGTGGCAGTACAGAGTTGGTTATTGGTAAGGGGTTTGAACCCGAACTGATCAACAGTAAACAGATGGGCTGCGTCAGCTATACCAAACGTTTTTTCACAGATGATAAGTTATCTAGTAGCAATTTCACCAAAGCGACGCTGTTGGCTGAGCAAAAGCTTGAATCTATCGCTCATCGTTACCGTCGCACGGGCTGGGAAGTCGCGTTCGGATCTTCAGGAACCATCAAAGCGATCAAAGAGGTTCTGATTGGTCTTGGTCATGAAGATGGCATCATTACCAGCAAGCGTCTATCAAAACTGACTGAAACATTGTGCCAGTGGGAAACCATTGATGAGATCGAACTATCAGGGTTAACACCTGAAAGAAAACCGGTTTTCGCCGCAGGTGTGGCAATACTTAGCGCTGTCTTCCAAAGTCTGAAGATCAATGAAATGCACTTCTCAGAGGGTGCACTACGTGAAGGTTTGCTCTTTGAGATGGAAGATAGTTTTAAACGCTCAGATATTCGCATGCGCACGACGGAAAATCTCGCCAGTAAACATCTGGTTGATCTCGAACACGCGGCTAAAATTAAAGGCCACGCGAGTGAATTTCTCCAGCAAGTACACAAACAGCTCGGCATAAAGAAAAGCAGCGAGTTGTTTGACCTACTCCAATGGAGCGCACTACTGCATGAAGTGGGATTAAGCATCAGCCTACAAGCTTTTCATCGTCACTCAGCATACATTCTACGCAACACTTACATGCCTGGTTTCAACCAAGAACAGCAGCGTGTTCTCGCCACTCTGGTACGTTTTCAGCGTAAATCGCTTAAGCTAAATGAGATGGAAGAGTTCACTCTGTTTAAGAAAAAGCACATTGTAGGTCTGATTCGTATCCTCCGTCTCGCCATTTTGCTCAATGGTCAACGAAACGACGATCCCCTGCCGAACCTTTCGATCACGATTGATGGAGAGCAATGGAAAATTTCTTCCACTAATGATCAATGGCTTGAAGAGAATAAACTGCTACACGCGGATTTACTGACCGAACAAGATTATTGGACGAGTGCAGGATGGGAACTAGTTTTCTAAACCTACTTTAGCAAGCTCTTTTTTGGCTATCTGTGGTGAAATCGGCACATAGCCTTCTTTTTCAACTAAAGCTTGCCCCTGACTGGAGAACATGAAACGAACAAATTCTCGTTCAATGGGGCTCAACGGTTTGAAAGGGTGCTTGTTTACATATACATAGAGGTAGCGCGAAAGTGGGTACTTACCAGAAAGAATGTTTTCTTGACTCGCCTCTATGTAGTTGTCACCCGACTTAGCGATCGGTAATAGTTTCACACGCGAGACTTTGTAACCCACTCCCGAGTAACCAATGGTATTGATTGCCGAGCCGACAGACTGTACTACCGATGCCGAACCGGGTTGCTCGTTGACGCTATTTTTAAAATCGCCACCACACAGAGCATTCTTTTTGAAATATCCATAAGTCCCTGATACAGAGTTACGTCCAAACATCTGCATCCCTCGCTTACTCCACTGGTAATCCAGTCCTAAGTCAGCCCAAGTTGAGACCGACTCAGTCGCCCCACAGCGCAGCGTGGCAGAAAAAATACTATCGAGCTGATAAAAGTTCAGCCCTTTGATTGGGTTGTCACGATGAACAAAGATGCCGATGGCATCAATCGCGACTCTCAGTTCTGTTGGCTTATAACCATTTTCACGTTCGAAGGCCTCGATTTCCCGCTTTAACATCGGTCGACTCATGGGGCCAAACTGAGCAATGCGCTCTGTCAATGCTGGAGGGGCAGTTGAAGAGCCGGATGCCTGCACCTGACCATTGACACTGGGGTAGAGCGATTTAAATTCTTCAACCCATGACGTGGTCATTCCGGCCAAAGTGTCAGAGCCAACCGTCGTCAGTTCACCGGTAATTCCAGCCACCTTATTGTAATTAGGTAAAGCCGTACTCCCAGCCCAGCTAGGTACTGAACTGAGTAATGAAAGCCATGCAACGACAAGTAAGCTTCTCATCGTTTAACCACTAAACGCGATGGCAGAGTGAAAGAAAACTTACTGCCAACCCCAACCTCACTGCTGATTTCCAAATGCGAATCATGGTGGCTCAAGGCATGCTTCACAATCGCAAGTCCAAGACCACTGCCGCCAGTATCACGTGACCGCGCCTTATCTACTCGATAGAAACGTTCAGTCAATCGGTGTAAATGTTGAGGTTCGATACCATCTCCACTGTCTTCAACTTCAAGGTGAGCACCTTGAGATGTCTTGTACCAACGAACATGAATATCCGCGCCCGCGGGGGTATACTTGACGGCATTGTAGACCAAGTTAGAGATGGCACTGCGTAGCTGATCATCGTCACCAAGCACATGTAATTCGCTATCAACGTCAAAAGAGAGCTTATGCCCGAGGTCACCGCTTAAACTAGCGGCCTCTTTTTCTAGAACTTCCAGCATCGCCGGAACGTTGACCACATCTTCAAGTTCAAGTGTCGAAGAGGCTTCAATTTTTGACAGAGTCAGTAACTGATTAACAAGAGTATTCATCCGATTCAACTGCTCAGTCATAACTCCATGGGCTTTGCTCCACATAGGACCGGCAACAATATCCGGATCTTCCGTCATTTCCAGATAGCCCTGTAGCACTGTCATCGGGGTACGCAACTCATGGGAAACATTAGCAAAAAAGTTGCGACGCATACCTTCTAACTGCTGCAACTGAGTAATGTCACGCACCACCATCAGATGCTCCCCTTCCATATATGGCACGATACGTAGTTCGATCATACGATCCACATTAAGCGGTGAGCGCATCTCTAATGGTTCAGAATAATCTTGCTTGTTAAGATAATGAATGAAGTCTGGTGTTCGGACTAAGTTAGAAATGGGTTGTCCTGAATCATCAGGCCAACGAAAACCAAGTAAATGTTGTGCAAGCTTGTTGCACCATACAATGTTGCCTTCACTACGAAAAACAACTACCGCATCAGGTAATGATTCAGCACCATTACGGAAACGACGGATTAATTTGGTCAGCTCTTTACGCTTTTTACGCTGCCGCTGTTGTAAGCGATAGATGCCGTTAAACAAAGATTCCCAGTTGCCTGTACCGGAGGGCGGTGTCAGACGTTTTTCATCCCACAACCATGCCGATAAACGCATTTGATTGTTTAAATGCCATACAAGCTGCAAAACCGTGGCTGCAAAAAGCAACCACGGCATATAACCGAAAATCCAGCCGACAATCACCCAAGGGGTGTAAAGGAAAACCAACTGCCAAGCTAATTTTTTCCACGTTAACCGTTCTACCACCTACATCTCCACCGGTATTGTATTTTACGCCTTAGTCGAGAATCGATAGCCAGCGCCACGTACTGTCTGAATCAACTTGTCATGCCCTGCACTTTCCAAAGCTTTACGCAGTCTACGGATATGAACATCAACGGTACGGTCTTCAACGTAGACATTGGTACCCCATACGTTATTAAGTAGCTGTTCACGGCTGTAAACTCGCTCTTGATGGGTCATAAAGAAGTGCAGCATCTTAAACTCGGTAGGCCCCATATCAAGCGCTTGATCGTTAGCCATAACACGGTGGGATACGGGATCCAATTTCAGACCTTGGACATCAATAACATCTTCAAGCGCCGTCGGCGTAACACGTCGAATTACCGCTTTCAGTCTGGCAACCAACTCTTTAGGTGAGAATGGTTTAGTGATGTAATCATCGGCTCCAACTTCTAGACCACGCACCTTATCTTCTTCTTCACCGCGCGCTGTCAGCATCACCACAGGAATATTACGCGTTAACTCTTCACGCTTCATATGCTTGATGAAGTTGATGCCGCTGCCGCCTGGAAGCATCCAGTCAAGCAGGACGAGATCTGGGAAGGGTTCTGCTAGTTTAGTTACCGCAGTTTCGTAATCTTGCGCTTCGACTGTTTGGTAACCTTTCTGTTCAAGGACAAAGCAGAGCATTTCACGGATCGGTGCTTCATCTTCGACAACTAGAATCCTTCTAGACATAACTGTATAACCTTATATTAGTTGAGCTTTCTCAATAAGTAAGGCAGTGAAACCGCCTTCTGATGCATAGGCATTATTACTAGCAATTATGACACTTTTGTGACCTTTGAAAACTAATTTTCATATAACTTTCATTCCACTATTGCGTGTTTGCTGTAAGACAAACAAAGCAAAAGTCTTTATGATGAGCCGTCAAATTTAGGTATAGAGAAAAAGTATGTGGTTTAAGAACTGTCTAGTTTACCGATTTAATCGTGAAATCGAATTCAACGCTGACCAACTAGAGAAACAACTTCAAGAGTTTCGCTTTACTCCATGTGGCAGTCAGGACAAAACCAAATTTGGTTGGGTTACTGCGATGGGTAAACATGGCGATATGATGACGCATGTCTCTGAAAACCGTATTCTTATCTGCGCAAAGAAAGAAGAGAAAATGCTGCCAGCTTCTGTGATTAAAGATTCACTGAATGCCAAAATTGAAGCAATGGAAGCTCAGGAAGGCCGCCCTCTCAAGAAGAAAGAAAAGGATAACCTCAAGGAAGACATCGTCATAGATTTGCTACCGCGCGCTTTCAGTCGCAGCAACTATACCAATGTCGTTATTTTGCCTAATGAAGGTTTTATTCTTGTTGATGCTAGTAGCTACAAAAAAGCAGAAGATGTTCTTGCTCTATTGCGTAAAACGATGGGCAGCTTACCTGTCGTCCCAGCCATTCCTGAGACCGCAGTAGAAACGACGTTAACAGAGTGGGTAAAAACAGGTAACACTCCAGCTGGCATTCAGATGCTGGATGAGGCCGAGCTTAAATCTGTGCTTGAAGAAGGCGGTGTCATTCGCTGTAAGAAGCAAGAACTGACCGCAGATGAAATTCGCAGCCATATCGATGCTGGTAAGGTAGTAACCAAACTGGCTTTATGGTGGCAAGAGCGCCTTGAATTCATTTTAGCGGAAGATGGCAGCATCAAACGCCTCAAGTTCTCAGATGAGCTAAAAGACCAAAACGACGATATTCCTCGTGAAGATCAAGCGGCACGTTTCGATGCCGATTTTTCACTGATGTGCGGCGAGCTAAGCGCTTTCCTACCCAACCTCTATGAATGCTTAGGTGGCTTACCTCACCCTAACGCATAACGTACTTTCTATAAACGCCCGACTCACAGGGCGTTTTTTAATTGCCTTTCTGAAAGCTTTTCCTAGTCACAAGTCACGTTTTGACGTAAAATTTGCGCCCCTTTACTTCCACTAGGTGGGAGTAACCTGACTTGAGATCAGACTAGAGAAAAAGACAATGACTACTGAGAAAGCATTCGTACCAGAGCTACTGTCACCAGCAGGCAGCCTAAAAAACATGCGCTACGCATTTGCCTATGGCGCAGACGCAGTGTATGCAGGTCAACCTCGCTACAGCCTTCGTGTACGTAACAACGAATTCAACCACGAGAACCTAAAAATTGGTATCGATGAAGCCCATGCCCTAGGCAAAAAGCTTTACGTGGTATGTAACATCCAACCACACAACTCTAAGCTAAAAACCTTCATCCGCGACCTTAAACCAGTGGTCGAAATGGGCCCTGACGCACTTATCATGTCAGACCCTGGCCTAATCATGATGGTTCGTGAAGCCTTCCCTGAAATGCCAATTCACCTGTCTGTACAGGCGAACGCAGTAAACTGGGCAACAGTTAAGTTCTGGGCGGCGAACGGCGTTGAGCGTGTGATTGTTTCTCGTGAGCTTTCTCTAGAAGAGATCGAAGAGATCCGCGAACACTGTCCTGAAACGGAACTAGAAGTTTTCGTCCACGGTGCACTGTGTATGGCTTACTCTGGCCGCTGCCTACTGTCTGGCTACATCAACAAACGTGATCCTAACCAAGGTACATGTACAAACGCATGTCGTTGGGAATACAAGGTTGAGCAAGGCAAAGAGAACGACACTGGCGATATCGTTGAGAAGTTCGACCCTGCTCAAGCACAAGCGGTTGAAGTCCAAGACGAGCGTCCAGAAACGACCATTGGTCGTGGAAAACCAACCGATGAAGTTGTGTTACTGTCTGAAGCGCACCGTCCAGAAGAAAAGATGGCCGCGTATGAAGATGAGCACGGCACTTACATCATGAACTCGAAAGACCTACGTGCGGTTCAACACGTAGAGCGTCTGACCAAGATGGGTGTTCACTCACTTAAAATCGAAGGTCGTACTAAGTCTTTCTACTACTGTGCACGTACTGCTCAGGTTTACCGCAAAGCGATCGATGACGCTGTTGCTGGCAAACCATTTGATGAGAGCCTAATGGGTACACTAGAGAGCTTGGCACACCGTGGTTACACGGAAGGTTTCCTGCGTCGTCACACTCATGATGCATACCAAAACTATGACTACGGTTACTCGGTATCTGACGCTCAGCAGTTCGTGGGAGAGTTCACAGGTAAACGTCGTGGTGACCTTGCAGAAGTAGAAGTGAAGAACAAATTCGTTGTTGGTGACAGCTTAGAGCTAATGACACCAAAAGGTAACGTTATCTTCACGCTTGAAGCGATGGAAAACCGTAAATCAGAGCAAATCGAAGACGCAAAAGGAAATGGCCATTTCGTATTCATTCCAGTACCACAAGATATGGATCTGGAATACGGCCTGTTAATGCGTAACCTAAATGCAGGTCAGGATACCCGTAACCCAACGGGTAAGTAATCATGGCATTGCTCATTACTGACAAGTGCATTAACTGCGATATGTGTGACCCTGAGTGCCCAAATGGTGCTATTTCTATGGGTGACTCTATCTTTGAAATCGATCCTGATTTATGTACTGAATGTAAAGGCCATTACGAAAAGCCTACGTGTCAGTCAGTATGCCCGATAACAAAGTGTATCATTACTGACCCTAATCACGTTGAAACCGAAGAAGAGTTACTAGAGAAATTCGTGATTATTCAAGGTTTAGCTTAATTAGAAACGCCGCTCACTGAGCGGCGTTTTCATTTCTGGTCGATTATTTATAGCTCAGCTCTGTCGCTTTACCTTTAAAGATCCGATAGACCGCAAAGGTGTAGAGTAAAATCATCGGCATAACGATCATCACACCATACCCGACAATCATCAAAGTAGCGGGCGACGAAGCCGCCTCCTTCGCGGTCATGACACCTGGAACCACTTCAGGGAAAAAGCTGTACGCCAAACCAAGGAAACTAAGGGCGAAAATCAGCGTAACACCAAAGAAGGGCCAGCGAACACCAAGGTCATTTACCATAGGTACTTGACGCAAATAACGGTCGACAAGAAAGATGGTCGCTAATACCACAAGTGGAATCGGAGCAAGCAGCAGCACCTCAGGGAAGCTAAACCATCGCAAAGCGACTTGTTCACTCACCACTGGATTGACAACACTCACCACTAAAATCCCTAGAGCAGCAAGCCAACCCGCACGTCTCGACCAACGAGCCGATCGGATCTGTAACTCCCCTTCCGTTTTAAGTACCAACCAAGCTCCACCAATGTACACGTAGGCTGCGGTTACACATAATGCGCTTAACCATGCAAAACCCAACGCTTCTGTGCTTTGTTCAAAGCCCATAATGTAACGACCGACCATATAACCTTGGGTCAGCGAAGTCACCAATGAGCCAATCCTAAAACACCAATCCCAACGACTTTTGTGGTCAGCATTGGCTTTGGCTCTAAAGTCAAACGAAACGCCACGCATAATAAGAGCAATCAACATGATCGCTGTTGGCAAATAGAGCTCGGTAAGAATCAAACTGTGAGCGGCAGGGAACGCGATCAACAAAATACCGACCGCTAGCACCAACCATGTTTCATTGGCATCCCAAAATGGCCCTATTGATGCAATCATACGATCACGTTGAACTTCATTATCGCTCGGCAGAAGAATGCCAACGCCTAAATCGTAGCCATCTAATACAGCATACATAAAGACTGAAAAACCCAGCAACAAAAGATAAATTTCCGGTAAATAGTCGAGCATGATTAAGCCTCTTTAGCCGTGAGTGATACTTGGTGTGCTGCCACATCTTTACGTGCCAGATAAAACAGAGTATGAATGTACGCGACCAGCAATAACGCATAGATCACCAAGTACATTGCCAGTGAGATCATGACACTACTACTTTCAACCGTCGTGACCGCTTCGGATGTTCGCAACACACCATTCACTAACCAAGGCTGTCTGCCAATCTCAGTCACGTACCAACCTGCCAATGTGGCAATCCAACCGGAAAATGTCATCGCCAGCACGGTAAACAAATAAGGTTTCGGCAGCGCTTTTTTACGCGCCAGTTTGACCGTTCCAAACCAACTAACCAGCAACATAAGAACGCCGACACCAACCATGATTCTAAAACCAAAGAACAATGGTTGGACGGGAGGATGATCAGGAGCAAACTCATTGAGGCCGACGATTTCCCCATCTAAATCGTGGGTCAATATCAGGCTGGCAAGCTTAGGAATCCCGACAGCAAAATCATTGCTTCGCGTCTCTTCATTCGGCATCGCAAACAGCAGCAAAGGCGCGCCTTTTTCGGTTTCCCAAACACCTTCCATCGCAGCTATCTTGGCAGGTTGGTGCTCTAGGGTATTGAGCCCATGGAGATCGCCAACCAATATTTGCAGTGGGATGAAGCCTGCTGCTGCAAACAGAGACACTTTCAAGCCCAACTTGGCCGCTCGATGGTTCGGCTGTTTTAGCACTTGGTAAGCGGAAATGCCTGCGATGAGGAAACTGGCGGTCAATGCTGAAGCAAGCAAAGTATGCGCAAAACGGTAAGGCAATGAAGGATTGAGGATCACTTCTTTCCAACTGGTGACATGCACAATGCCATCAATCACTTCATAGCCACTTGGCGTGTGCATCCAACTGTTCAGGACAAGAATCCAAAATGCTGACATGCTGGTTCCTATCGCAACTAAAACCGTTGCAAGTGTGTGGAACCAATCAGGGACTCGACCACGACCAAACAACATCACACCGAGGAAGGTCGCCTCCATAAAGAACGCTGTCATCACTTCATAGCCAAGCAGCGGCCCTGCAACATTGCCAACTCGCTCCATAAATCCAGGCCAGTTGGTACCAAACTGGAAGCTCATCGTGATGCCTGACACAACGCCTAATGCAAACGTCAAGGCAAAGACCTTAACCCAGAAATAATAGACATCCAGCCAAACGGGGGCCTGAGTGCGGTTATAGCGCCACTTAAAAAACACCAGCATCCAAGCTAAAGCAATCGTGATGGTGGGAAAAAGAATATGAAAACTGATATTTGCTGCGAACTGGATTCGAGACAGCATGAGGGTATCTAACATCTTGGGTCCTCAAAGACTCGTCGTACGTTTTAGAGTATTAAGCTGTAATTTAATTACGTAAAAATCGACGAATTGGATTCATTCAAAGAGAAAAGCCGTGAAATGGCCCATCTCTGACAATGATTTATATCAAGTTGAGGAAGGAAATGAGTGGAGTAAATTATCTCAAAAGTCGACAAAAAGCCGCTAAAGGTATCAATAAGAAAGCAAATGTAACCATTGGGATGAGTGAAAGTGGACTCTTCGAGTATTCCTAACTTTGACTATGGTATATGTGAAATAAAATTACAAAAACTAGATAAAATATAGGGTTATTAATATGTCAGCTCCCTATACTTTCCAACAGCTCAACACACTGACTGGGAAGCACCTTAGGTTTCTTCTCTTTGGGTTTGCTACTGCTCACTTTAGGGGCTGCGGGTTTAGGCTGCGGCTTCCAACTCATTAGCTCGGCACCACAACCATCACCTTTAGGCGGCTCAGCTTGAGGTTTGCAGTTCTGGCTCCCTTCAGGACAGTTCAAGCGTACGTGCATATGGTAATGATGCCCCCAC
Source organism: Vibrio sp. TRT 2004 (assembly GCF_050113735.1). NCBI lineage: Bacteria > Pseudomonadati > Pseudomonadota > Gammaproteobacteria > Vibrionales > Vibrionaceae > Vibrio > Vibrio sp. TRT 2004. The sequence continues at coordinate 104,114 of NZ_JBNJOH010000004.1, forward strand.
CATGGACGAACTTTTCGCAGCCACTCTCGCTCGCTGCTTTGTTCAGTCGCGCATAATTTCTCTTTGATCACTGGATGGACAAAGATACGCGCTACCTGCTCATCGCTGGCAGCAAACTTCACTAATTCGAAATGACGTTCATCCCAGTTGTGTTTGAGTAGTTGATACTGCTCTAAGTTGACTACGCTGTGAGGCGTCGGCTTCGATAACTGTGGCTCAGAAAGTGGCGTATCCGCAAACTTAAGCCAAATATCGATATCTAACCCAGTTTGGTGGCTAGAATGCCCTGATGAAAAGCGCCCACCTTGTGGCAAGGAGATATCACCGATCAAGATATTAGTTTTTAGCTCATTACGTGACAGATCAGCTAAACGCTCAATAAAACCGATCGCATTAGGGTGGCCATAGTAACGCTCACGTTGACTACGGATAACTTGATAGCCCTCCCCTTGTAGCGGTAAAGCTGCACCGCCCGACAAACAGCCATTGGCGTAGCTGCCAATGGCTTGAGGTGAACCATTTGAAGGGGCGTCTATATTCTCCCACGGCGTCGCGGCTACCGAGGAAGCAAAGGGTAAAGAAGAGCATAACAAAAGCAGTTTACGCCATGTGTTTAGACTAACCTGCATTGTTTTCTCCTCTTACTTGAAGTGATTAATTGAGCGAATTAGTAATGCTCGCCATTGTCGTAATAGCCTTTGGCATCAAGCGCTGTAAAAATCACCGCGACATCGACATCTTCACCAATCACACCACGAATCTGCGACGTCACCGCTTTAGCGACGGCATCCTGAACTTCTTGGCCACGATCAAACCACAACACCTCAACAAACGGATAAGCACTGCTCACCTCCCCTTCGTGGAAGAATGTTGAATAGATATATTCAAAGGTAAAATCTTCACGAGGGCAGTCCATCAAAGGCTGAAGCTCATCAATTAGCGGCTTAGATAGCGTTTGTACTGTCTGCGGCTCTACTGCTCGAAAACGTAAGTGTGGCATAATTTGCTTCCTATTGATTATTTTCACTCATCATAGCAAGTTATTACTCTAAGTCTGTAGCCTCTATTTTAAGTGTGCGACAAGATCGCACAATATTCACCCAATACCTTTACTCTGCTCAATCACGAGACATAAAGCGCAATGAAATGATCTCACCATCACTGATTAACTCAGCACTCCACAGCGAAGATTGCCATACCAGTTTCCTCAGTGCGGTTTGAGGGTAACGATTGATAAATTGCACTAACGCTGCGTTGACCTCGCTAACTGAATGTTGAGAGCTCTGTTGCGAGATATCAAAGCGTACGCCCATGATGTCTACGCTCAGTAAAGAAAAGCCATCACTACGCAGGTTGAGTTGCAGCTGAGATAACTGTTGGGTAGAGAATTCACTAAATAGCTCAATCTCAAGCTCAGACTGCGACACTACCGCCTCGGCAAAGTAACTTCCTCGATAATAAGCGAGCTTATCCTCACACCACGTTTGCTCATCACACTCTTGCCATGAGTCGCGAATGTTTTGTGCAAGGGTATTGGGATGACTGGATAGAGTTAAAGTATTTGCTGATACATTAAGGACAACCAAGGCAATAAAAGCCGTAAACAATCGCATTCATAACTCCGTTAAAACAACAAAGCCGCTGAATAACAGCGGCTTTGATTAAGATCTTTGACTCAATACCTTATGGCATCTCATCAAACTCTGCACCCTCTTTTTCTACTTGAGGTGGCATTAAGTGTTCTTTGGTAATACCCAGTTTCAATGCCAGAGCCGAAGCAACGTAGATTGAAGAGTAAGTACCAACCGTAATACCTAGTAGAAGAGCGGTTGCGAAACCGTGGATCATAGCACCACCCTGAGTAAACAGAGCAATAACTACGAACAAGGTAGTACCAGAGGTAATCAAGGTACGGCTCAATGTTTGTGTAATTGAGCTGTTCATGATCTCTGATGGTTCACCCTTACGTATCTTGCGGAAGTTTTCACGGATACGGTCGAATACAACGATAGTATCGTTGAGCGAGTAACCCACCACTGTAAGCAAGGCTGCGACAATGGTTAAGTCAACCTCGATCTGCATCATCGAGAATACGCCAAGGGTAATGATAACGTCGTGAGCCAGTGCCAGTACCGCACCAGCAGCGAGACGCCATTCAAAACGCACTGAAACGTAAATCAGGATACAGATAAGCGAAACTAAAATCGCTAGACCACCAGCTTCCGTGAGTTCATCACCTACGTTAGGACCAACGAATTCGATACGACGCATCTCAACGTCTTCGCCAGTGCCCTGTTTGATCGCAGAAATAATCTGGTTGCCCAGAGTCTCACCTGCCATATCATCACGAGGACGTAGACGAACCATAACGTCACGTGCACTACCAAAGTTCTGAACCGTTGCATCGCCAAAGCCTTTTGCTTCGAGCGCACTGCGGATATCTTCAAGGTTCGCAGGCTGTTCAAAACCTACTTCGATTAGAGTACCGCCCGTAAAATCTAGACCCCAGTTTAACCATTTGGTTGATAGAGTGAAGATTGAAGCACCAATCATCAAAATAGAGAACAAGAATGCGAATTTTGACCAACGCATAAAGTCGATCGTTTTCTCTGCTTTTAGAATCTGAAACATACTAATTCCCAGCCTTAGATCGACAGTTTGTTGATACGTTTACCACCGTAAGCCAGATTCACGATACAACGTGTTCCAACAATGGCTGTAAACATAGAAGTTAAGATACCGATAGACAGAGTCACAGCGAAACCTTTGATTGCGCCGGTACCGACAGCAAACAGAATAATCGCAGTAATCAAGGTCGTGATGTTCGCATCGGCAATCGTACTGAATGCGTTAGCGTAACCTTGGTGGATCGCTTGCTGCGGGCTGCGACCATCACGTAACTCTTCGCGAATACGCTCAAAGATCAGTACGTTCGCATCGACGGCCATACCGACAGTCAGAACGATACCGGCAATACCTGGTAAGGTCATGGTTGCACCTGGGATCATCGACATAACGCCGATAATCAACACAAGGTTTGCCATTAAAGCGACGTTAGCAATCAGACCAAACTTACGGTAGTACATCAGAGTAAAGAGCATAACTGCCACCATACCCCAAATCATTGCTTGGATACCCATGTCGATGTTCTGCTGACCCATTGAAGGACCAATAGTACGCTCTTCGACAATAGAAATAGGCGCGATTAGGGCACCCGCACGTAGTAATAGTGCTAGGTTATGTGCTTCAGCCGCAGAATCAATACCAGTAATACGGAAGTTACGGCCTAGCGCAGATTGAATCGTCGCTTGGTTAATCACTTCTTCATACTTAGTCAGAATCACTTTGCCTTCAGGAGTACGACGACCACTGTCTTTGTACTCAGCAAACACGGTCGCCATTAGCTTACCAATGTTCTGACGAGAGAAAGCCGACATCTTGTTACCACCTTCGCTATCTAGCGAGATGTTAACCTGAGGGCGACCGTACTCATCAACACTTGAGCTTGCATCCGTGATGCTCGAACCGCCTAAGATGACGCGTTTCTTAAGCACCACAGGACGGCCGTCACGATCTTGTTTGATTTCACTGCCTGCTGGCGCGCGACCACTAGCCGCCGCAGCCAAATCAGCTTTCGCATCAACTTCACGGAACTCTAACGTTGCCGTCGCACCAAGAATCTCTTTCGCTCGAGCTGTATCTTGAACACCTGGAAGCTCAACAACGATGCGGCTTGCACCTTGACGTTGAACCAATGGCTCTGCAACACCAAGTTCGTTAACACGGTTACGCAGAATCGTGATGTTCTGCTCGACAGCGTAGTTGCGAATTTCAGTTAGGCGTTGCTCAGTAAAAGTAGCAATGAGAGCAAAACGACCCTCAGACACGGAATCAGTAAAGAGCATGTCTGGGTGGTTTTTCTCAAGAATGCGCTGAGCTTCGGCTAGTTGTTCTTCATTGCGCAGTAGTACTTCAACCGCGTTCTTGCCTGAAGGGCGAATCGAACGATAGCGTACTTTTTCTTCGCGAAGTTCACTGCGGAAGGCTTCTTCCTGCTGACCAATCAGCTTTTCCATCGCAGCGTCCATATCCACTTCCATCAAGAAGTGAACACCACCACGTAGGTCAAGGCCTAGCTTCATCGGCGCAGCGCCAATGGATTCAAGCCAGTCTGGCGTTGCAGGAGCGAGGTTAAGAGCAACAATTATATCGTTGCCCATCGCTTCGCTGATAACATCACGAGCACTAATTTGCGTGTCAGTGTTATTGAAGCGAACAAGGATGGATCCATTTTCTAGAGCAATGGATTTATGAGATAAGCCCTGTTTATCAAGAGCTTGAGTGACAGAATCCAGCGTCGACATATCTACAGAGGCGCCACGCGCCCCTGTAACTTGAATTGCCGGATCTTCACCGTAGATATTCGGAAGTGCATACAATGCTGCGATAGCGATGGTAAACACCACCATCAGGTACTTCCACAACGGATAGCGGTTAAGCACAGCGAGGATCCTTAAGCTGTTTTATAGAGATTTCAGCGTACCTTTTGGTAGCACTGCTGTAACGAAGTCTTTTTTGATAACAACTTCGTTATTGGTGTTTAGCTCGATCGAGATGTAGTCGTTGTCTTCAGCGATCTTAGTAATTTTACCGACTAGACCACCGCTGGTTAGAACTTCATCACCTTTACCCATCGACGCCATTAGGCTTTTATGCTCTTTTACACGCTTAGCTTGTGGACGGTAGATCATGAAGTAGAAGATCACCGCAAACATACCTAGCATGATTAGCATTTCAAAACCGCCACCTGCTGGTGCACCTTCAGCTGCTGCGTGAGCTTGAGAAATAAACATTAAAATATCCTCTATTATTATTTATTAATATCCAAGTTGGGCATTCGCGATTTAGTTTCAAGTCTGAGAGTGACCAATAGCGATCACTCTCTCAAAAATAGCTTGCGTTTGCCTACTTTATTAGCAAAAGCCTCTGGCGTAATGCCAAAGGCTTTAATTCATTAAATCTGTCGATTACTGCTCTTTTGCTAGTGGCGGAACTTCACGGCCACGACGCTCATAGAACTCTTTCACGAACTCATCAAAACGATCTTCATCAATCGCGTTACGGATGCTTTCCATCAGACGCTGGTAGTAACGAAGGTTGTGGATCGTGTTTAGACGCGCACCCAGAATTTCGTTACAACGCTCTAGGTGGTGAAGGTACGACTTAGAGTAATTCTGACAAGTGTAACAGTCACAGTGCGGATCTAACGCAGTTGTATCTGTTTTGTGTTTCGCATTACGGATCTTGATCACACCGCCAGTCACAAATAGGTGACCATTACGTGCGTTACGCGTTGGCATTACACAGTCAAACATATCGATACCACGGCGCACACCTTCAACTAAGTCTTCAGGTTTACCTACACCCATCAGGTAACGAGGCTTGTCTTCTGGTAGTTGAGGACATGTGTGCTCAAGAATACGGTGCATGTCTTCTTTAGGTTCACCTACTGCCAAACCGCCTACTGCATAACCATCAAAACCGATTTCAGTCAGGCCTTTAACCGACACATCACGTAGGTCTTCGTAAACACCGCCCTGAACGATACCAAACAGGTTGTTCGGGTTCTCTAGTTTATCGAAGTGATCACGTGAACGTTGTGCCCAGCGTAGCGACATTTCCATCGACTTTTTCGCTTCGTCATGTGTCGCTGGGTATGGCGTACACTCGTCGAAGATCATAACAATGTCTGAACCTAGGTCTTTTTGGATTTCCATCGACTTTTCAGCGTCCATGAAAATCTTGTCACCGTTTACTGGGTTACGGAAGTGAACACCTTGCTCAGTGATGGTACGCATCTTACCTAAGCTGAATACTTGGAAACCGCCTGAATCAGTAAGAATAGGACCTTGCCAGTTCATAAAATCGTGCAGATCACCGTGCATTTTCATCACTTCCTGACCAGGACGTAGCCATAGGTGGAAAGTGTTACCTAGCAGGATTTCAGCACCAGTGCCTTTTACTTCTTCCGGCGTCATACCTTTAACAGTACCGTAAGTACCTACTGGCATAAATGCAGGTGTTTGAACTGTGCCACGTTCAAAGGTCAGTTGACCACGACGCGCAACACCGTCTTTCTTTTTAAGATCGAATTTTAACTTCACGAAGCCTCCGGTTGTCAGAGAAACAGTCTGACATTAAGTTCAGAGCATTAAGCTCTATGAGGAGCGGTCGCCTTCCATGCGAGAGACAAAGCATCCTTCTGCTTTGCTTCCTAGCTTACTGCTAGCACTCGTAAATTGTTTAAGTCTCTAGATTTCAGTTTCTAGCGACTAGGAACTCGTAGCTAGTTTCTTTTTTATAAACATCGAATCACCGTAAGAGAAGAAGCGATACTTGTTCTCCACCGCGTGCTTATAAGCGTTCATTGTATTCTCGTAACCTGCGAACGCACTGACCAACATAATCAGTGTCGACTCTGGCAGGTGGAAGTTAGTAATTAAACAATCAACTAACTGATATTGGTAACCTGGATAAATAAAAATCTCAGTATCACCGAAGAAAGGAACCAGTTCAGTACCATTCTTAAGTGCATCTTGCGCGGCGCTTTCTAGTGAACGAACCGATGTCGTACCTACCGCAATAATTCGACCACCACGAGCTTTAGCTGCATTGATCGCATCAACCACTTCTTGCGGTACTTCAACGTACTCCGCATGCATGTGGTGATCATGAATATCATCAACTTTCACTGGCTGGAATGTACCTGCGCCCACATGGAGAGTCACGTAAGCAAACTCCGCACCTTTCGCTTTGATTCTATCCAGCAATGGTTGATCGAAATGCAGACCCGCCGTTGGCGCGGCTACAGCCCCCGGTTTTTGGTTATAAACCGTCTGGTAACGCTCTTTGTCAGAGTCTTCATCTGGGCGATCGATATAAGGAGGAAGAGGCATATGACCAATCTCTTCCAATACCGCTAGAACATTTTGCTCTGAATTGAACTTCAACTCAAACAACGCATCATGACGCGCGACCATCTGCGCTGAAAACTCATCATTCTCACCAACAAAAATAGTACTTCCCGGCTTCGGTGACTTTGAACAACGCACATGAGCCAGAATGCTTTTCTCATCGATAACCCGTTCAACCAACACCTCAAGCTTGCCACCTGATTCTTTGCGGCCAAACATGCGCGCAGGAATCACTCGAGTGTTGTTGAAAACCACTAAATCACCAGGTAGTACTTGCTCCAGTACATCGGTAAATGTGCCATCAACAAGCTCACCCGTATTACCATCCATTTGTAGTAAACGGCTCGCAGTGCGTTCTGGCTGAGGATAACGAGCAATAAGCTCATCCGGTAAGTCAAAATGGAAATCTGATACTTGCATGTTACTAATCTTTTGTCGTGGGTTCTTTATGTGAGTCGAACTGATTCTGTCACAAACAGACGACGAGTTTTTCGCAGCCGAATAGTATATTCCGCATCAGAGCAATATCAAGAAAAGAGATGTGAATTATTGTAATCATTTACGTAATTACAGCTTCTGAGAGTGTTATTTTCGTGCTGAGTTATTCAATAATTGATTTACCACAAAAAAAGCAAGGTTATGACAATAAAGCGCGATTAGCTCTCATACTCACAGCGAGAAAATTACTATATTTATAAGGTAAAGAACAACTTCAGGAGGCAGCCATGATTAAAGTAGAAGACATGATGACGCGTAGTCCCCATACGCTTCTTCGCTCACATAATCTTGCTGATGCTAAAAACATGATGGAAGCACTTGATATTCGTCATATCCCCATCATAGACGCAGACAGAAAACTACTCGGAGTCATCTCTCAACGTGACGTGCTCGCCGCTCAAGAATCGAGCTTGCAACAGATTCCAGAAAATCAGTCATTCACTCTTAACACACCACTTTACGAAGTCATGAAAACCGGTGTGATGACCGTTGCGCCACAAGCGGGATTAAAAGAGAGCGCTATCTACATGCAAAAACACAAAGTGGGCTGTTTACCCGTGGTAGAAAAGGGTCAACTAGTCGGAATTATCACCGACAGTGACTTTGTCGCTATCGCAATTAACTTACTTGAATTACAAGAAGAAGTTGAACCTGAAGAGATGGAATAATTACCTCCCTTACCCTGCTACCAACGCTAAGAGTCAATCCTGCTCTTAGCGTTAACGGCCATCCTATGAAAGTACACCTAGTCTTATCAACCACAAAGTGTAGGCTCTCTATCGCGACAAAGATATTTTATAAATCAATTGATTAACAAAATATCTTTGACACAAGCTCACAGTGCCACTCTGTTTGTCAGCAGGTTACCTCTTTGCCCATTATAATTTAGTTACAATACTAAAATAATGACGAACAACGTCCGTTTCACCTACAAATTCGCCAATCTAATGGGGATATTGGTATGAGTCTAAAGAAACTGTTAACCCTTGGTTTTGGGGTCATCATGGGACTAATTTTGGTCATTTCCGTTGTAGCTTCACTGCGTTTTTATCAATCCAGTGATGGCTTCAACACTTATCGAACACTCGCCTTAACCAGTGTTGCAACAGGTAGAATCCAAGCCAATATCTTAGAAGCCCGTTTAGCAGCGCTGAAATATATCAAAAGCCATAGTCAAGAAAATATCGCAGAAGTCGACTCGCGTATCACGACAGCAAATAGACTCATTGAAGATATCCTTAGTACCGGTATAGACAGTAAAAATAAATCTGACTTTGTCACCATCGAAAATCAATTGAAGCAATACAAACAAGGATTTACTCAAGTAACTCAATTGATGAACCAACGGAATCAACTCGTCAAAGACAACTTGGAACCAGCCGGTCTAAATATGCGAGTAGCGGTTTCTAACATTATGAATCAAGCCACACAAGAAGATGATTTAGAGGTTGCAGTAAGCGCAGGGACATTACAGCAACATTTGCTGCTGGCACGACTCTACGGGTCTAAGTTTTTAACCAGTAACGCCCAAGGCGATGCTGAGCGAGTAGGTAAAGAATTTGAGATGGTCGCAACTCTGGCCGATACAGTCGAGTCACAACTGATGTCAGCTGAGCAGATTTCGCACCTAAACGCTTTTCGTCAATCATTCGCTCAATATCAAACCACTTTTTCTCAAGTGGTACAAACCATCAATAATCGAAACCAAATTATTTCAGGAACTCTAGATGTTCTTGGCGCTTCCGCTGCTCAAACCATCGAAGAGATTAAACTAACAACCAAAGAAAAGCAGGATACCGTTGGCCCAGAAATGGTCGAACGTTTTTCTAACGCTCAGTTCATCATCGTGGCACTTTCTACTATCGTTATTCTCAGTGCCTTAGCGATTGCTTTTGGTATCTATCGCAGTGTACTGAAAGTCGTCGGCGGGGAACCAAGTCAGATTGAAGAAATTGTCGCAGAGGTCGCCTCAGGAAACCTTTCTAACCATATAAAAACCTCCGGTCAAGAGACGGGTATCTACGCCAATATTTTGCAAATGCGCAATGAACTTCGCCGGATCATCGAAGGCTTTCATCAAATCTCCGACAGCGTATCCTCTTCGTCGATGTCTCTTACTGGCATCATGAAACAAACCGAACACAACGCACAACAAGAGCTAAGCCAAGTTGAACAAATTGCTACCGCTATCAATGAGCTTTCAAGTACGGCATCTGAAGTCAGTCAAAATGCGGCAAATGCAGAAAACGCAGCCAACGATGCTACTAACAATGTTGTTGAAGGCGGAAGATTATTGGATTCATCAGACGAAGTATCGCGCAAAGTGGATTCGTCTATTGAAGAGACATCAAAAATCGTTAATCAATTGCAAGAGTACTCGGTTGAAATAGGAACCGTGGTAGAGGTCATTAACTCCATTTCAGAGCAAACCAACTTGCTGGCGCTCAATGCTGCAATTGAAGCGGCTCGCGCAGGTGAGCAAGGTCGGGGGTTTGCTGTTGTTGCTGATGAAGTTCGATCTCTAGCGGCAAAAACTCAGCAATCAACCGTTGATATTCAAGACATTATTTCTCGATTGCAAGCCCAGGCAAAAGACGCGAATCATTATATGCAGTCCAACCTGACTCTTGCGGAAGATTCTCGTAAGTTCAGTGGGCAACTGCGTGATGCGTTTTCGGCCATTACTGAATCTGTCTCTCTGATTTCAGATATGAACACTCATGTTGCGACGGCATCGGAAGAGCAATCTGGTGTGACACAAGATATCTCACAAAACGTATCCCATGCTTTCGATTTGGTTAATAAAAATGCAGCTGGTATTGAGGAGAGTAAACGAGCCAGTGACGAGCTGTCGAAATTAGCGACAAAACAAAAAGATCTGTTGAGCTTCTTTAAACTTTAGCTAAAAAAAGAGCGGTCTGCACCGCTCAAAAGCATGTCAAAGTTTATGCCTAAACAGAATATCTATACCCAAAGGCTAGTGAGTCAAAGCCTGCATTTCTGACTCACTAGGCTGGGTATTAATGGCTAAGGGATTAAAATTGGTCTTCTTCTGTTGAACCTGTCAATGCTGTTACAGAAGAATTACCACCTTGAATTGTGTTGGTCATCTTATCGAAGTAGCCTGTACCCACTTCTTGTTGGTGAGCCACGAATGTGTAGCCTTTCTCAGCAGCTTGGAACTCTGGACGCTGTACTTTCTCAACGTAGTGACGCATGCCTTCGCCTTTCGCGTAGTCGTGAGCAAGTTCGAACATGTTGAACCACATGTTGTGAATACCTGCCAGCGTAATGAACTGGTACTTGTAGCCCATGTCAGAAAGCTCTTGCTGGAATTTCGCAATGGTTTCTGCATCTAGGTTCTTCTCCCAGTTGAACGATGGAGAACAGTTGTACGCAAGTAGCTGCTCTGGGTACTCAGCATGAATCGCTTCTGCGAACTTACGCGCTTCTTCTAGACATGGCGTTGCTGTTTCACACCAAATTAAGTCTGCGTATGGCGCGTAAGCTAGACCACGAGAAATCGCTTGGTCAATCCCTGCACGTACACGGTAGAAACCTTCCTGAGTACGCTCACCAACGATAAAGTCTTTGTCGTATGAATCACAGTCAGACGTTAGTAGGTCAGCAGCGTTCGCATCTGTACGAGCGATAACGAGTGTTGTTGTACCAGCAACGTCTGCCGCTAGACGAGCCGCAACCAGTTTTTGAACCGCTTCTTGAGTAGGAACAAGAACTTTACCGCCCATGTGACCACATTTCTTAACAGAAGCAAGTTGGTCTTCAAAGTGAACACCCGCAGCGCCCGCTTCGATCATCGACTTCATCAGTTCGTATGCGTTTAATACGCCACCAAAGCCCGCTTCTGCGTCAGCAACGATTGGTAGGAAGTAATCAACAGCACCTTCATCGGCTGGTGATTTACCGTTAGACCATTGGATTTGGTCCGCACGACGGAATGAGTTGTTAATACGCTTAACGACTGATGGTACAGAGTCTACTGGGTATAGCGATTGGTCTGGGTACATTGTTGATGCAGTGTTGTTGTCTGCAGCAACCTGCCAGCCTGAAAGGTAAATCGCTTCAATACCTGCTTTCGCTTGCTGAACGGCTTGACCGCCAGTCAGTGCGCCCAGACAGTTTACGTAACCCTTCTTAGCATCACCGTTCACCAGTGACCATAGTTTGTCAGCACCACGCTGAGCGATGGTATTTGCAGGTACCATTGAGCCACGTAGTTCAACAACCTCTTCAGCAGTGTAAGGACGTTTTACGTTTTTCCAGCGTGGATTGGTTGCCCAATCTTTTTCTAGAGCTTCAATTTGTTGGCGGCGAGTTAAGTTAGTCATCGGTCTATCCCTCTATTGATGAGCGCTTCTTATGTTGAGTTAACGGGCGCTGTGTTTTCCTTTTTCTTTGGCAGTACATCCATCTCTGCCTTAGAACATTCACGTTATTGTTGTGGAGTTTGTTTCTAATCCAGGTAGTCGTAACCTGGAATGGTTAAGAAATTGGTTAGTTGGTCACTGGTCGTGAGCTCAGTCATCAAGTCCGCAGCTTCTTCGAAGCGACCCGCTTGGTAACGCTCCTCACCCACTTCTTGTTTAACAACGTCAATCTCTTCACTCAGATACTGTTTGAACAGCTCGTTGGTGACGGTTTGCCCGTTGTCCAGCGATTTACCATGTTGAATCCATTGCCAAATCGAAGCACGCGAGATTTCTGCGGTCGCGGCATCTTCCATCAATCCGTAGATAGGCACACAACCGTTACCTGAGATCCACGCTTCGATGTACTGCAAAGCAACACGAATGTTATGGCGCATACCTTGTTCTGTGATGTCACCTTCACACGGTGCAAGAAGGTCTGCCGCTGTCACTGGTGCATCTTGTTCACGAGATACATTGAGCTGATTTGTTCTTGGTCCCAATGCTTGGTCAAATACAGCCAATGCCGTGTCAGCTAATCCAGGGTGTGCAACCCAAGTACCGTCATGACCATTGTTGGCTTCCAGTGATTTGTCGTTATAGACCTTATCCAGCACTTGCTGATTAGTTTGTGGGTCTTTCGCTGGGATAAAGGCGGCCATACCTCCCATAGCGAAAGCACCACGTTTATGACAAGTACGGACAAGTAAACGGGAGTAAGCGTTTAGGAACGGCTTGTCCATTGTCACTACCTGACGGTCAGGAAGAACGCGGTCTGGGTGTTTTTTCAGTGTTTTGATGTAGCTGAAGATGTAGTCCCAGCGACCGCAGTTAAGACCAACGATATGTTCTTTTAGTGAAAATAGAATTTCATCCATCTCGAACACAGCGGGTAACGTCTCGATCAGTACGGTAGCCTTGATCGTTCCAGTGTCGAGACCGAAGTATTCTTCCGTAAAGTGGAACACTTCACTCCACCATTTTGCTTCCGTGTGAGACTGAAGCTTTGGAATGTAAAAATAAGGGCCGCTGCCTTTTCTCAACAGACTGGTATAGTTGTTGTAAAAGTAAAGCGCAAAGTCAAACAGGGCCCCAGGGATAATCTGACCGTTGAAAGTAACGTGCTTTTCTTTGAGATGTAGTCCACGTACACGGCAGATAAGAACCGCAGGATCGTCTTCCAACTGGTAGAGCTTGCCATTAACTGGATTGGTGTAGCTAATATCACCATTTACCGCATCACGTAAGTTGACTTGGCCATCAAGCACTTTGTCCCACGCTGGAGCTAATGAGTCTTCAAAGTCAGCCATAAACACTTTTACGTTCGCGTTTAGAGCGTTTATCACCATTTTTCGGTCTGTAGGACCTGTGATTTCAACGCGGCGGTCTTGAAGATCTTTAGGGATCCCTTGGATTTTCCAGCTTCCTTCTCTGATATCTTGCGTATCTGTTAGGAAATCCGGCAGTTCACCAGCGTCAATGCGTGCCTGCTTCTCCTCACGAGCAGCGAGCAGTTCATCAACTCGACCAGCGAACTTTTCACACAGTAGAGATAAGAAGGTTTGGGCTTCAACAGGGAAAATCGCCTGATGCTCTGGTGAAAGGGTACCAGCGACATCAAGCATGCCTTCTTTTAGTAGGGTTTCTTGGGCTTCTACTGTTGTTTTATCTCTTTCTGGTGTGTTGGCAAGCATAATTTCTTCCTTAATATCCTGCTGTATATGAAACCGTCACTGGTTAGCCGCACTTATCTGACACTGCGAACACTTCTGCCGAGCTCGTCACTGTCATTGCCAGCCCACCTCTGTATCGGGTCATTTCGATTCACGAACGCCCCAATTACATTTGTAACTATCAAACAACAATCAAACTTCCTAACTGATCATTCTCTGAAGAGGTTTCTTGTTCTGTTGGCTGTTAGATTGAATCAGTAAAACATTCATTTCAATCTAGACATAAGTCTTACTGAGCCTTTATTTAACCTATACTAAACATGACTAGAGTAAAAGTACTAAAGTAAACAAAACGTTAAATTTGAAGTTTTATTCCGCACGCACAAAAGTGGTGTTCGCACTCACAAAAACGTAACCAGTTACGTAATTTAATTACAGTGAAATTAACGATGTAAAATCGTTTCAAACGCGCGTTTAATTCTATGCAGTGGGGATAAATCCTTTTTATCACTAGAGGTGAAGGGAATATGCAATCGGATTATCAAACAATGGAAAATCGTAGGCTTGTAAAATTCACACTGTGAAATTTCACAATTTAATGAAAGCTTCATCAAAATTTACTTGTAAAATTTTACAAGATAAAGTTTACCGACAGGATAAAATGCTAAAAAGCACACCAAAACCAGTGTGCTTTTTGATAGGAAATCGATTTCTTCAACTAATACTTATCGCTAAAGTAGCTCTGACACTACATCCGCTAATTGTTTAAAAGTATTTACCCGGGATGAACTTGGTCGCCAAACCAGACCTATATCACGATGAGCTTGCTGCCCGGGGGCATCAATCACAACTAAGTTCTGGTTATCTATCAAACCATGATCAATCGCCATTTGAGGTATAAAGGTCGTTCCCATCCCATTGGCAACCATCTGTACCAAGGTATGCAAACTTGTGGCGGAGAAAGGGTTAATCTTCTCTTTGTCTGTTAACTGACAGGCAGAAACCGCGTGCTCGGTTAAACAATGCTCTTTCTCTAAAAGAAAGACAAACTCATTGGGTAAGTCCGCATACTTAATTGGCGTTTGAATCGCATCAGCTTGATTGCGACTAATGATCATACGGAATGGATCACTCCCCACAATGCGGCTTTCCATACCTAATATGTCGACTGGCAAAGCTAAAATCAGCACATCCAATTCTCCATGGCGCAACGCCTCGAGCAAATTGGTCGTCGTATCTTCTCTTAATAACAGATTCAGTTGAGGAAAGCGGCGATTCACCTCCTGAACCAAATCACACAATAAGAAGGGAGCGATAGTAGGGATGCAACCAAGGCGCAGTTGCCCTTCCATTTCTCCACCTTGGCACAAACGCCCAAGTTCAACGAGATCTTGTCCTTTTGCCAATAACTCTCGCCCCTGCTGCACCACTTGTTCGCCAGCCAAGGTAAAAACCAAAGGGCTTTTCTTGTCTTTCTTTTCGTATAAAGGGCAACCAATCAGCTCTTCGAGATTCTGGATACCTTTACTTAAGGTAGATTGACTGACAAAGCACTTTTCAGCGGCATCGCTAAAATGACGTGTTTCGTGCAAGGTAATTAGATAGTGTAACTGTTTGAGACTGGGCCACTTATTCATAGATTTATCTATAACTTCCGACTGGATATTGACCAAGTTAATAAAATCAAACTTATCGCTTTTTTCGATTAACTTAATCTATTTAATTCGCTTTTTTACATACTACAATGTGTACTATAGTTTGTCCCGTACAAACACGGACCAAAGCGGAACAGACGTTTTGCATTGGAACTAACCAAATATTTTAGGAGCAAAAAAATGGTACTAGTAGGTCGTCAAGCCCCAGATTTTACTGCTGCAGCTGTTCTAGGTAACGGTGAAATCGTTGATAACTTCAACTTTGCAGAGTTCACCAAAGGTAAGAAAGCAGTTGTTTTCTTCTACCCACTAGATTTCACTTTCGTTTGCCCATCAGAGCTAATCGCTTTTGACAACCGTTTTGAAGATTTCAAAGCTAAAGGCGTTGAAGTTATCGGTGTTTCTATCGATTCTCAATTCTCTCACAACGCATGGCGTAACACTGCGATCGAAAACGGCGGTATCGGTCAAGTAAAATACCCTCTAATTGCTGACGTTAAGCACGAAATCTGTAAAGCTTACGACGTTGAGCACCCAGAAGCAGGTGTTGCGTTCCGTGGTTCTTTCCTAATCGACGAAGACGGTCTTGTACGTCACCAAGTTGTTAACGACCTACCTCTAGGCCGTAACATCGATGAAATGCTACGCATGGTTGACGCACTAAACTTCCACCAAAAACACGGTGAAGTATGTCCTGCACAGTGGGAAGAAGGTAAAGCAGGTATGGACGCATCTCCTAAGGGTGTTGCAGCGTTCCTATCTGAGCACGCAGACGACCTAAGCAAGTAATTGCTTACTATACCCAAGCTCAACGGGTATATGGTTGGTAAGTATATAAAAGCACATAGCGCATAAGCGCAACGCCAATCAGTTCTAAGTAAAGTCTTAATCAAAGCCCGAAGCATTGCTTCGGGCTTTTTTATTTCACTACCAAAGTCGAAATATTGATAAAAAGACAACATATCGCTAAAGAGACAAAAAATATCGTCTTACAGACTTTCTCGGATTCAGCCCTTTAAAGTCTGCATTGCTCTCTTTATGATGAATTTAACTTAATTTGAGACTGAGCATCATTGCTCTTTCTGGATGAATATAAACATGGAGATTTAAAATGGCTTACTTTTCTCTAGCCTTTGGTACAGCAACTAAAAACCGCGATGGAAAAATCATTGAAGCATTTTTTCCAAACCCAGTTCTAAACCCATCAGATGCACTGGTTGAAGCCGTTGCTAAAGTTGCAGGTTATGAGCAAGGTAACCAAGCTATCGAAATCTCTGCAGCTCAAAGTGCTGAGTTAGTTAGTGCCTTTGAAGCAAACGGAGATACAGCGAATGCTTCTTTCGCTGCAAAAGCGGCAGAGTCTTCTCAACCTCTGGTTGTTGTGGTTCTAGCAACAGATGAGAAACCTGAGTCCGTTGCTGAAGGTTTCCTTAAACTGCAACTTATCTCTAACCGCCTAGTTCAACCACACGGTACTGTCCTAGATGGTATCTTCGGTCTGCTGCATAACATTGCATGGACTAACGAAGGTCCAATCGACTTGCCTGAGCTGGCTGACCGTCAAATTGAAGCGCGTCTTGCTGGCCGCTCACTGTCTGTTGACTGTGTCGACAAATTTCCAAAAATGGTCGATTACGTTGTTCCAGCTGGTATTCGTATTGCTGATACATCTCGCGTGCGCCTTGGTGCTCATGTGGGTGAAGGCACCACAGTTATGCACGAAGGTTTCATCAACTTCAACGCTGGTACTACAGGCGTGAGCATGGTTGAAGGTCGTATCTCTGCGGGTGTTGTTGTCGGCAATGGCTCTGACATCGGTGGTGGCGCTTCTATCATGGGTACACTATCGGGCGGCGGTACAGTAGTGGTATCAATTGGTGAAAACTCACTACTAGGTGCGAATGCGGGTCTTGGTTTCCCTCTAGGCGATCGTTGTACTGTTGAATCTGGTCTATATGTGACGGCAGGTTCTAAAGTACGCATGTTAGATTCATCTGGCCAAGAAGTTGAAGTAGTGAAAGCTCGCGATCTCGCTGGTGTATCTGATCTACTGTTCCGTCGCAACTCAGTGACAGGCCAAATCGAATGTCTTGCGAACAAGTCTGCGGTAGAGCTGAACTCAGAGCTACACAGCAACAACTAAGCCAAGGCGAGTTGATAAAGCCGAGCTTCAATGCTCGGCTTTTTTGTTTTCACCTGATGACCTTTCTGCTCGTTTTATCGCGCTGCGGACGCTCGCTAATGCAATCACTTTGTGAAAAGGAACAATCACCAGTAGATAACCGTAGCCTATCCAGGTGTGGGTATTGACCAAAGTCGATAAGGTAAACTGACCTTCCCCGCTTTTGAGTACCGACAAGCTCACCTGCATGTGCCTGTCCTGCGTAGTGCAGATTATTTCCTCATCTGATAGCCACTCGACCTGATGAAGTCCGTCCGATGTCCCTTGCTCCAACAGTTCTACGCTCAGAACCTCTGGCTCAGACGAAACGGCAAAGCCTAACGGCCGTACAAGCCGGTTTCTTAACGCCATCATAGCGGTAACAGCAGCTGGTAACTGACCAAATATATTCACATACACTTGCGCTGGGCTCAGGTTCGGATCGTCAAGTGAAAAGCTCAGGCTGTCGCTAAAGCTTCTTTTGCTTAGGCGACCACTGAGTTGGCTATGGGCAGGCACTCCTCCACAAACCACCTTACTCATATCAGCTCCTTGATCATCTGTTTTAGTGCACTTCGTACTTCTTTACCGCCAATAACGGCTAAAAAGGCCAATGCGCCGGGAATCAAGATCACCATAAGCAACGGCCGTAACAAGTAAGAGAAACAAAAAAGCCCGGGGATAAATACCAGCCAACGACATAATTGAATGATGGGAGTTCGAATTATACTTTCCATAGCAGACCTTAACATTCACAAAAATAAATGAGCACGCTCAATTTTATAAATGAGCACGCTCAGTTTGTCAAATTATCTGCCAAAGCGTATGATTCACAGGTAAGGTTTAAAGCTGAGATAATGATGAGTAAACGAGAGCAAACAAGACAAAAAATTCTCACCGCAGCATGGCAACTATTTGAAAAGCAAGGTTATCAAGAAACATCCACTCGTCAGATAGCTCGGCATGCAGGGGTGGCTGACGGCACAGTATTTAGTCACTTTGACACCAAACTCGCTATTCTGCGTGAAGGAATGTTGAGCCAACTCGCAGAGCTTTCACAACAAACATTAAGCTCTCCTTCTCAGGATGCTCTTGAACTAGGCATGCAGTTTGCGCGAACTTACTACGGCTATTACTTTGCGAATATCAATCTCAGTCGAGCATTACTTAAAGAAGTAATCTGGGACATGGGTTACTACCAATCTTTCAATCTGTCTCTGTTCGAGACCACCATCCTTCCCGCTTCAGTGATCAATAAAATGCCAGTGATCCTAGATTGTTACTTCATGACTCTAATCAGTCACTTAAGCAAAGAGGTGCCTGATATGGAGCTTGCGCTGGAAGAGCTTGAGTACAAATATCGAGTGTTACTGGGCGAGTCTTAACAATCCATAATCGGCTTTCGAACGAACAGTTTTTTCCGTTTCGCAGCGAGATACTTCACCTCGACTCGCTGTTTCGGATAACATTTCATTGACATTTTTATGCTCAAACACTCATTTTTAGTGCTCGTTTATTTTCGAATTCGCCTATTTATGCAAAATTACTCTGCGTAAATAGGGAATACACCAATCTGCTGCTGCCACACATCGAACTCGCTCAAACGATAAGCAAGCCAAGATTAGCTAAAATAGTAATAATAAGACAAAAGGATTCTTACCATGACTGAGCAAAAGTACATTGTTGCCCTAGACCAAGGCACAACAAGCTCTCGCGCGGTGATACTGGACCACGATGCCAATATTGTTAGCATCTCTCAACGTGAGTTCACCCAAATTTACCCTCAGTCTGGGTGGGTCGAGCACGATCCTCTTGAAATTTGGGCGACACAAAGTTCAACTCTCATCGAAACTCTCGCCAAGTCAGGAATCAGTAGCGACCAGCTTGCGGCCATTGGTATCACCAACCAACGTGAAACCACCATTGTATGGAACAAAGAAACTGGCAAACCTGTCTACAACGCCATTGTGTGGCAATGTCGTCGCACTGCGGAAATTTGTGAAGAGCTCAAAGCACGTGGCCTAGAAGAGTATGTCCGCGAAAACACCGGATTAGTACTCGACCCATACTTTTCCGGCACTAAGATTAAGTGGATTCTGGATAATGTCGAAGGCGCACGTGAAGACGCAGAAGCAGGCAAATTGTTGTTTGGTACTGTCGATACTTGGCTGGTATGGAAAATGACCCAAGGCCGAGTACACGTCACAGACTATACCAATGCTTCTCGCACCATGCTCTTCAATATCAATAACTTAAGCTGGGATCAAAAACTGCTCGACGAACTAGGAATCCCAGCCTCAATGATGCCTGAAGTGAAGCGTTCTTCGGAAGTTTACGGTCAGACCAACATCGGTGGTAAAGGCGGTACTCGTATTCCTATCGCAGGTATTGCCGGAGACCAACAAGCTGCGCTTTACGGTCAAATGTGTGTTGAGGCTGGACAAGCTAAAAACACCTATGGCACAGGTTGCTTCTTACTTATGAACACCGGCCAAGAGAAAGTGACATCAACTCACGGTCTTTTAACCACGCTAGCCTGTGGTCCAAATGGCGAGCCTGCCTATGCACTAGAAGGCGCGGTATTTATGGGAGGCGCTTCAATTCAATGGCTACGCGATGAGATGAAGCTACTCGCAGATGCCAAAGACTCAGAGTACTTTGCGACCAAAGTTGACTCTTCCAACGGTGTTTACGTTGTACCTGCCTTTACTGGCCTTGGTGCTCCTTATTGGGATGCTTGGGCGCGTGGGACCATTGTCGGTCTAACGCGTGGCGTCAGCTCAAACCACATTATCCGAGCCACGCTTGAAGGTATTGCCTACCAAACTCGCGACGTTTTGGATGCAATGCAAGCGGACTCCAACATTAACTTGGCTAGCTTAAGAGTCGACGGTGGAGCGGTGGCAAACAATTTCTTAATGCAGTTCCAATCTGATGTTCTAGATACAGAAGTTCACCGCCCTAAAGTCACGGAAGTTACCGCCTTAGGTGCAGCCTACCTAGCAGGTCTTGCCGTTGGGTACTGGAATAGTATTGATGAGCTGAAAGACAAAGCCGAGCTCGATCGCACCTTCCTACCTCATCATGATGAAGAAAAACGTAATCGCCGCTACAAGGGATGGAAGCGCGCCGTTAAGTGTGCGCAGGTTTGGGCAGAAATGCATAACGAGGAAGATTAAAGTCACAAACTCCTATTCAAGAGCGCCGATTATGGCGCTCTTTTTGCGTTATATCCCCTATTCCTTACATCGTTCTCTTCTCACAATGCGCTAATTCGAGCACAATAACGCGAGTTATTATTTTCGAAAATCAGTGTAATGAGCATATTGGCTCAATGCACAGGGAGCTGCCCGTGAAACAAATTCCAAGACATCAGCAAATAATTGCGTTGGTTCAAAAGCAAGGCTATGTCAGCACCGATGAGCTGGTAGAGAAATTTAATGTCAGTCCACAGACCATCAGACGCGATCTCAACGAACTTGCCGATGACAATAAAATTCGCCGTTACCATGGTGGTGCAACCATTCCACTGAGTTCAGAAAACACCTCGTACACCGCGCGCAAGAGCATGAATTTCAACGAGAAGGATGTTATTGCAGAAGAAGTGGTTAAACACATTCCCGATGGGGCGACCTTGTTTATTGATATTGGTACCACTCCAGAGGCCATTGCACGAGCACTAAACAAAAATCACAAGCAACTACGTGTGGTTACTAACAATATTAATGTCGCAACCATCTTGCTGCAAAACCCAGAGTTTAAAGTCATCCTTGCTGGTGGAGAAGTACGCAACCGTGATGGCGGTATCGTCGGTGAAGCCACTCTTGATTTCGTGAAACAGTTCCGACTTGATTTCGGCATCTTGGGGATTAGCGGTATCGACTATGACGGTTCACTGCTTGACTTCGACTACCATGAGGTTCGTGTAAAGCAAGCCATTATCGAGAATAGCCGGAGTGTTTTTCTTGCTGTTGATCACTCTAAATTTGGCCGTAATGCGATGGTCAAGCTGGGCAATATCTCTCAACTCCATATGCTGTTTACTGACAAACAACCGCCAAAAGAAATACTGTCTATCCTCAAAGAACACTCAATTCCGCTTGAAGTAATTAACGACAGTAAATAGTCACAGTAATTTCAATCAAATTTAACCTTCAAGAAACCTTTATTCCCTAATAAAGGTTTTTTTGTGCACAAATCACACAAACGAGCGCAAACGAAAATAAACAATGATCTAAAACGAAAGCTGCGTTAGGATTCTTTTATGGTCAAAAATGCTCGTTCGCTCAACAAAAGGTTAAATTCATGAGTATTTCAGCTAATGCTGCACAATCAGACAAAACGTTAGACATAATCATAGTTGGTGGTGGCATTAATGGTGCAGGCATCGCTGCTGATGCTGCTGGCCGAGGCTTATCTGTCGGTTTATATGAAGCCCAAGACTTCGCCTCTGCAACCTCATCTGCCAGCTCAAAACTCATTCACGGTGGGTTGCGCTATCTCGAACACTATGAGTTTCGCTTAGTTTCGGAAGCGCTCGCTGAACGTGAGGTGCTGCTGAAAAAAGCGCCACATATCGCGCAACCAATGCGCTTTCGACTCCCACACCGCCCTTTCTTACGTCCAGCATGGATGATTCGCTGCGGTTTATTCCTCTACGACAACCTAGGCAAAAGAACGACGCTGCCGGCAAGTGAAAGCATCGACTTGGCTCAATCTGGCTTACTCAAGCCGGAAATGAAAAAAGGCTTCGAGTACTCTGATTGTTGGGTAGATGATGCGCGATTAGTATTGCTAAACGTGTTGGCTGCAAAAGAAAATAATGCTGAAATTCGTAACTACTGCCATGTAGAAGGCGCAATACGCGAAGGCGATATCTGGCGCGTGACCATTCGCGATGTCATGACAGGAGAAACCTTTGAGCGTAAATCGAAAGCGCTAGTGAACGCCGCAGGGCCTTGGGTCAAGCAGTTCTTTGATCAAGGGTTAGAAAACCTTTCACCACGTAATATACGTCTAATCAAAGGATCTCATATTGTGATTCCTCGCATTCACGATGAGCCACAAGCATATATCCTGCAAAACAAAGATCATCGAATCGTGTTTATGATCCCTTATTTGGATCAGTTTTCGATAATAGGTACGACCGATGTTGAATATAAAGGAGATCCAAGAGAAGTGGCGATCTCAGATCAAGAGGTGGATTATCTGATCGATATCGTCAATCAGCACTTTGTCCAGCAACTTTCACGTGAGGATGTCATCTGGAGTTATAGTGGCGTGCGACCTCTTTGTGATGATGAATCTGACTCTCCACAAGCCATCACCCGAGACTACACTCTGGAACTTGAATCTGAGTACGATCAAGCTCCTCTGCTATCAATTTTTGGCGGAAAATTAACCACATACCGTAAACTTGGTGAAGCGGCATTGGCAAAGCTCGCCCCATATTTACCTAATATGGGGACACCATGGACAGCCAACCACGCCCTGCCAGGTGGTAACTTTAGTTGCACCAGAGAACAACTGGCTGCAACGATCCATGCTCAGTACCCTTGGCTATCACAAGCGTTGCTACTGCGCTATGTCACTCAGTTTGGTACTTATACGTGGAAGCTACTTCAAGGGGTAACAAGTATTGAAGGTATGGGTGTCCCGTTCTCTGACTCTGCGCAAGGCGTTTATCAGCAAGAAATTGATTATCTAATTGAACATGAAATGGCTCTCACAGCCGATGATCTGCTGTGGCGTCGAACCAAACTTGGTCTCTACCTCAATCAGGACGAGATTGAAGCTGTCACCAAGTACATTTCAGGGAAACAACCTCAGCAGGTGATCAGCCTGTCTGAAGCTGGCTAACCATCTCAGTAAGGCAATTTATCATTAAAAGGCTTGGTTACGACACCAAGCCTTTTTAGCTCTAATCGAAACTGGCGTTCAACCAGGATGACCATCGACCCTTGGGGTGACTAGCATTTTTCCAAACAGACCGACATACATGACAAAAGCGAATATCCACAACGCTGCACTGATGTTTAGCGCAGAAATCAGATACTGAGGGAAGAACGCCACCCCTATCCCACGTACAATTGCAGCCAATACCAAAGCACCGAAGGCTAGGTTCATATTTGGACCTTGGTAAATCGCACGACCAGTATGCCCCATTGTCACGCGAGCGATCATCGCCAAAATCACACCGCCAATGGCCCCAATCGCAAATAAATGCAACATGTTGTGGCTGGCAAATGGATTATCCAGCAAACCACGTAATAGCAAGCTCACTGGGATGCACAGGTAAGTAGCATGCAGTGACCAAACCAAAGGTTCGCTCAAAGTAAGCCACGGTTTCCAGCGTATGATTCGGATCAGATGCGCCACACCGGCTAACAACATCAATGGTTGACCAAGTTGAGCAAAGGTCATCGGGAAAAAACTTAATATAAATAAGCCGATCAGAGGTAGGTTTGCTAACCAGTCCAACCAGACTATTGGCTGAGGTTTTTCAAAGTTAAAACGACGAGCGGTAAAAAATGGGATAACACGGCTGCCCATAACAGAGAGCAGCAAAGTAAACCACCAAAGCATCGCCTGCCACACCGCTGAAGCAGGAAATGGCGGCATACCTTTTACCGCCGCATAACTGGCAAAATTAGCCACGATAGCCATCAAAAATAACGGAATAAAAAACAGATTACGCCACCCTTTCGCTTTGACGACTCGGCTGCCGACTTCGTAGGCGACAAAAGCTAAAAACAAGGCTTCAAGGCTAGAAACCAGCCAAAGCGGCGTTGGAGTCCATAGCAACAATCGCGGCAACAACCACAGTGCCACTATCGCAGCTAAACGGTGATGCTTTGTACCATTAATTCCCGTCCAGTTCTGAACCGCGGTTAAGACAAATCCAGCCACAATCGCCATGGCAAAACCAAACAACATCTCATGAACGTGCCACCATAGTGCAGGCACTTGAAGCATCGCGGGTTGTCCGCTTTGGAACATCCAAACCCATAAGCCAATAGCAATAACCGCGTAGATGGATCCTAATAGGAAGAAAGGTCTAAAACCTAAACGTAAAACGGCTGGGATCGCTTCTTCTACTTTTTTATCAGTAATATTGAGCACTAAGTGACTCCTAAAAGTTATAAAAAACTGAAATCTTCCTAGGCTATCGCAAGAAATGTTCCAACCCTTGTAACTCTTTTACCTCAAAGGGTTAGTGATATTAACAAGCCAAAAAAGAAGTCAAATTAACCCAATTTGAAAATGTCAAAAAGACACGATAGATATGATATGAACGACTTTCAATTCTCAGTGAAACTGGTTAGGTTAACGAATACTCCTATTTCACATCCAAGATGAGGTGACAACAGTGGCAAACTATATCTTCGGTTATGGCAGTCTGATGAATTCCGCATCACGCCAATTAACAGGGCAAACTTCGGCGGCAACCACCGCAACCGTAGAGGGGTTTAAACGCTATTGGGGCAAAGTGGATGAGAGTTATACGCTCTCACCCTTGGTGGTCGATAAAGGACACGGGTACGTTAATGGTGTTTTACTCGAAGTAAGTCAATGCGGTCTTAAAGAATTCGATATTCGTGAACGAGGCTACCATCGCGTTCAAGTCCAAGTGAATCAAGTTGAGTCACAGTTGCCACTTAGCGACAACGATCAAGTTTGGGTTTACATCAAAGACAATCCTGAGCCACCTTGTACACTCAGTCCAATAATGCAAACTTATGTGGATACTGTTCTCGTTGGGTGTCTAGAAATATCGGAACAGTTTGCCAAACAGTTTATTAAGCAAACGATAGGCTGGCATTTTCCGCTCGAAAATGATCGCCATGAACCAAAATATGGCAACCTAGCAGGAGTAAAACCAGAGCACCACAAGCAAATTGATGCTCTGGTGGCTGAAGTAAGAGCCTGAAAACCCTCAGCCAAAAAGAGATAAGTTAAATGGAGCACCAAGCCTTCGAGCTTGGTGTCTACCTTTAGACAATACGAATACCAGCTGGCATCGAACGCTCAGGAGTCAGCAGTACACTTTCCGATTCATCATCTGTTTCTGCACACAGCAGCATGCACTCTGATGTTTCACCGCGCATCTTGGCTTTTTCCAGATTGCACAGCACAACCACCTCTTTCCCCATCAGCTGTTGTTCTGTGTAATAAGGCACAAGGCTGGTCACAGTTTGTAGTGTTTTATCACCAACATCAATTTGCACAATGTATAGCTTATCCGCGTTCTCATGGCGGACAACCTCAATGATTTTTCCTGTACGAATTTCCAATTTAGCGAAATCTGAATAAGCGACTTTTTCCATGTTAAGATACCGGTAAAATTTTACTAAAAGACAACGTTTACACTATCAGCAATCACTTATATTGCAAGTGGTAAAGATCTCAATTTAAAAATGTATTCATAACAGTATTTGCCTTATTTACATCAACAAGGTTAAATAACTCCATTCGTATTTTTCGAGGTCAAATATGGCAACCATAAAAGATGTCGCCAAGGAAGCTGGCGTATCGATTGCTACAGTATCCAGAGTGATCAATAAGTCTCCTAAAGCGAGCAAAGCATCGATAGAATCGGTCTCAAAAGCGATGGCAAAACTAGGCTACCGACCCAATGCCGCCGCCAAAGCACTTGTTAGCCAGAGCAGCAATACCGTTGGCGTATTGGTTGGTGATGTGTCCGATCCCTTTTTCGGAGCCCTCGTCAAAGCAGTGGACAATGTCGCTCACGAACATGGTAAACATATACTGATCGGAAATGGTTACCATGATGCTGAAGAAGAACGCAAAGCGATTGAACTGCTTATCAACAATCGCTGTGAGGCTCTGGTCATCCACTCAAAAGGCTTATCTGATCAAGAGCTCATCGGCTACGCGAAAGAAGTCAAAGGTCTGGTGCTCATAAACCGATTTATTGAAGAAATTGCGGAACGCTGCATCGCACTCGATAACTTCAAAGGGGCTTATCTAGCGACTGAATACCTGATCCGTCATGGACACACTAAAATTGCTTGTGTAGCGTCAGCTCACGAAATAGAAGACTCTTCGCAACGAGTTGCAGGGTATCTCGCAGCGCTAAAAGACAACAATATTGAACTGCCTAGCAGCTATATCGAACGTGGTGAGCCAAACAACGATGGCGGTGAAGTTGCTATGACCACCTTACTCACCAAATCACTCGATATCACTGGTGTGGTCGCCTATAACGATTACATGGCTGCGGGAGCACTGTCTGTACTCGATGAAAATGGCATCAAAGTGCCAGATCAAATCTCTATGATGGGATTCGATGACGGTCTGATTGCTCGTTACATCAGCCCTCGATTGACGACGATTCGTTACCCTATCGCTATGATGGCAGAGCGCGCTGCGCGACTAGCATTAAATCTCGCCAAACAAGAAGCAACTAACAACGAAGCCATCATGTTTACACCAACGTTAGTACGTCGTAACTCGGTTGCAAAAATTGCCAAGTAGCCAATAAGCGTAACGGTATTTAGGGGGCTCAAACTAGAGCCCTCTTTTGATACAGGTAGTTACGCGACACCATGACCTTTCGATGCAACCCAGATGCGGTACCACTGTTCATGTGTCAACTCCAGCTGTAATGCACCGACCGCTGTCTTCACGCGCTGGATGTTACCGCTACCAATGATAGGAACTGGGCGCGCAGGCATTCTCATCACCCAAGCAAAAATGACTTGGTCAATACAGTCGGCTCCAATTTCTTGGCCAACTTCAGATAATGTGTCACGTAGACGGCATGCCTGTTCACTGCTATCGCTAAATATTCGACCACCAGCAAGACATGACCAAGCCATCGGCTGAACTCGCTGCTTTTGTAACTGCTCCAGCGTACCATCTTCCGTCACTTGTAAGTTCACCGGATTAATTTCAATCTGATTGGTGATAAGTGGTACATCAAGGCGAGATTGAAGTAACGCGAACTGAGCTGGGGTAAAGTTAGACACACCAAAATGCTTTACTTTACCAGCACTGTTTAACTGTGCGAACGCTTCGGCGGCTTCATCGGCATCCATCAGCAGATCTGGACGGTGCAATAGCAAGACGTCGAGATGATCGGTATTCAAACGGCGAAGAGATTGTTCAGTCGATTCGATAATCGCAGCCTTGCTACTGTTGTAGTGATTGACCTGCTTGCCTTCACCACGGTAAATACCACATTTTGAAACGATCTGAATCTGGTCACGCAAGCGACTATCGAGTGCCAGCACCTGACCAAACATTTTCTCACATGCAGAGTCTGGTCCATACACTGGAGCATGATCAACCGTGGTGATACCCAACTCAAGATGTTGCTGTACAAACGCATGCTGTTGCTGAGTATTCATACCCCACTCTGCCATGCGCCAGTAACCTTGGATCATCGGTGAAAAAACCGGGTGTGACTTGTTCATATTTGTCCCCTGAAAGATGCAATTTATCAGCGATACTTGCGCTGTTCTGGATTCAGTATACTGCCAGCCAGCAGGACGATTAAGACCATAAAGACGAAAAGATAATTCGGTATAACGCACAATTAACTTACTTTAATTTTCTATATTGAACGATATAATCAACAACAGATTTCGAATTATAGGTTTGTGTTGATGCATAAAATGCACAAGCGTTTCGAGCGCTACGCACTATTTGGCGAGGTAGCCAAACAACTTAGCTTTTCTAAAGCCGCAGATAATCTCGGCATTTCGAGGAGCTATCTCTCATCGCAAATACTCCAGCTAGAGCAGGAGCTAGAAACCAGCTTATTAATCCGCTCTACGCGCAGTGTTCGCTTAACAGCCGCAGGGGAAAAGATTCTAGCAAAAATGCAAGGTATCAATGCGTCAATCCTTGAGTTAGAAAAGGAACTCGATCACACCAAGAGTACCGTCGGCGGACTGCTACGAATTACCGCCCCCACCATTTTCAGCCACCGCTTTCTGATCGAGATTTGCCATCAATTTCAACTGCTGCACCCTGACATCGAATTTGACTTAGACATTGGCTATACCAGAGAAGACCTCACCAAAAGCAACTTCGACCTAGCCATCCGTGCGACCAATACCCCACCAGAGAATATGGTGGCGAAAAAACTGATGCCGTACCAACACATTTGCTGCGCCTCACCAGACTATTTGGCTCAAAACGGCATCCCGACTCATCCGCAAGATCTCACTAAACACAACTGTTTATCTGATCCAAATCTACGTAAATGGCAATTTTCCACAAACGATAATCAGATGATTGAAGTGGCAACAGATGGCGATATGCTCATCAACGATAACCTTCTACTGCTTGATGCGGCGTTGAAAGGCAAAGGGGTGATCAAGATGCCCTGTTATTTAGTCAAGCCCGCGCTGGATAGCGGCAAACTGTTGCAAGTCTTACCTGACTATGTAATGACTCAAAGCAACATCTACCTGATCTTCCCTCCTCAGCTTCGTCGTAGCACCAAGCTGTCAGCCTTCATCGATTTTGTCCAACATTGGTTTGAGGAACACTAAGGCATGTTGTCCATCACTCTCAACAGTTTCGTCCACCGAGTTGCTGACAAAACAGCGGTGATCAAGTGTGCCAACCAGCATGGTTGTCAGTTAAAGCGAATTCGACGTTCAAGGCATTGGCAGTTGAGCGGCCACGAACAGCAATTGCGCTCATTGATAGAGACTCTAAAAGATGAGGATCAACAGTGGATAGTTGCAGCGATTGGCAAATCCTTGCCCGAACCTGACGTCGATTTGTCTCAAATACTGCTCAGCAATCCCACCATGACCGTTAGTCAACTCGTGCAAGAAACAGGTTGCTCGATGAGTGAAGCTCGCGTTGCAATTGACCAGCATGAAGGATTCTAAACGGCGTAGCTGACGCTTCCTTAAATTATAAAAAGCCAGTCGTGTGACTGGCTTTTTCTATCTGGCGATTATCGCGAGCGGGAAAATTGGAATGTCGTTTGATAACGATATTCCTCTCCCGGACGTAGAATGACACCTGACTGCGGCCATTGTGGGTGATTGGGCGAGTCCGGCAAAAACTGCGTTTCTAGGGCTAATCCCGCATAATCTGCATACTCTTTTCCCGCTCTCGCTGGCGTACCCGCTAACCAATTGCCGCAATAGAGTTGCATCGCGGGTTTGTCAGTTATCACCGAAAGAGACACTTGCTGATCCTGACTGGTCAACGTCACTACAGGCACACTGGTATCACGTTGTGGATCAAACCAGTAGCTGTGATCATATCCCTTAGCGGCTTGTTGTTGCTCATCCGCTAATAAGTCTTGAGCGACACTTTTGACTCTGCGGAAATCAAAACCAGTACCTTGGACACTGACCAAATCGTCAAGTGGGATACCATTCTCATTCGTCGGCAAGTAGTAATCCGCTTCGATTTGCAGTTGATGTGAACGGGCATCCAACTCACTCTCTGTACCATTGAGATTAAAATAAGCATGATTGGTCAAATTTATCGGCGTCGCTTTGTCACAATGAGCGATGTATTCAATATCGAATCGTCCATCATCATGGAGCTGATAGCGCAGTTGAACATCAAGATTCCCAGGGAAACCTTGATCCCCATCGGCTGAACTCAAACCAAAAATAATGGTATTGGTTTGCTGTTCGACCACTTGCCAGCGCCGCTTATCAAAACCCGAGATGCCACCATGCAAGCAGTTACCAGCCTGGTTCACAGACAACTGATATGACTGCCCATCAAGCGTAAAAAGCCCATTGGCAATGCGGTTCGCATAGCGGCCAACCGTTACCCCCATGTAACTAGGCTGACGCTCAAAGTCTGCCATGGTCCCTACACCTAACAAAACTTCGCGCAGCTCACCACACGCCAAAGGCAAACGACAACTGAGCCATGTTGCTCCGATGTCCATCAACACAATGCGAACCCCACTCACATTGGTTAATTCAAATAACTGGGCGGGCTGACCGTCATAGGCAAGCTGCTCAGTCATGGTGCGAAAGAGAGAATTTTCCATCAACAGTCCTTAGCACATTTCAATCAGGCCGGCGCCATCTTTGGCCTGACAAACGTAGATAGACTCTTTTAATCCGGTTGCGACTTGATATTGCTCAGCAACAGCTGCTTTGACTGGCTCGACAAGTTCAGGCGGCATTACTGCAACAATACAACCACCAAAGCCGCCCCCCGTCATACGTACACCGCCTTGCTCGCCGATAACCTCTTTAACAATATCCACTAAGGTGTCAATCTCTTTGACGGTAATTTCAAAATCGTCACGCATAGAAATGTGCGATTGTGCCATTAACTGCCCCATACGCTTGAGATCGTTTGCACGCAATGCTTGAGCGGCTGCAAGTGTTCGGTCATTTTCGGTGATTACGTGACGAGCACGCTTAGCGACCACTTCATCAAGCTGATCTGCTTTCGCTTCAAATTCAGTCATAGTGACATCACGTAACGCTTTGACACCAAAGAGACTGGCCGCTTGCTCGCATTGTTGACGGCGAGTGTTGTACTCACTGTCCACCAGACCGCGTTGTTTATTGGAGTTGATGATCACGACGGACATATCAGCAGGCATAGAGACAGATTCGGTTTCCAAGCTTCGACAATCTAGCAACATTGCATGATTTTCTTTGCCTTCAGCGGAAATCATCTGATCCATAATGCCGCAATTACAGCCAACAAATTCGTTTTCTGCCTGTTGACCATTGAGCGCAATCTCCGCCTGAGAAATCTCTAGCTGATAAAGCACTTTAAAAGTTTGACCTATCACGACTTCTAGCGCAGCAGAAGAACTCAAGCCCGCGCCTTGCGGTACGTTACCACTCACAGAAATATCTGCACCGCCAAACTCATAGCCTCGGGCGAGCAAGCACTTGACCACACCGCGGATGTAGTTGGCCCACATTTTATCCTTAACAAAAGTGATCTCTTGGCTGATATCAAACTCATCGATTTGGTTTTCGTAGTCAACGGCAACAACTCGCACAATACTATCGTTACGTTTCGCCGCAGCAACGACCGTTTGATAGTCGATCGCACATGGCAATACAAAACCATCGTTGTAGTCGGTGTGTTCACCAATAAGATTGACGCGCCCTGGAGCCTGAATGATATGGCTCGCTGCGTAGCCAAGTACTTGGCTAAATGATGCTTTCACACTGTTGATTAGTTCTGACATAAAGCCCTCTAGAATTCTGTTAAATTTTTCATGCCAGCGCTTGCACTGCATTGCTGGCTAAAATGGTTGGTTACTTCTGCTCTTTGTAATGAACATCACTCAAGTCACGAAGACGTTGCGCAGCTTGTTCTGCGGTGAGATCACGTTGGCTTTCGGCCAACATTTCGTAACCAACCATAAATTTTCGTACTGTGGCACTGCGCAAAAGTGGTGGATAGAACAGTGCATGAAGCTGCCAATGTTCAATATCCGTCCCCTGTTCAAAGAAGGGGGCATAATGCCAGCCCATTGAGTAAGGGAATGAACATTGGAACAAGTTGTCATAACGGCTGGTCAACTTCTTGATCGCCACGGCAAGATCATCGCGTTGTTCGTCAGTCAATTCACTCATACGGCGAATATGCGTTTTAGGCAGTAACAGTGTTTCAAATGGCCATGCCGCCCAATATGGCACCAAAGCTACCCAATGCTCGGTTTCCACCACAACTCGTGAACCGTCTTTCAATTCAGCATTCACATAGTCCACCAGCAAATTGCTGCCGTGTTGTTGGTAGTAGGCTTTAAGATTCTGCTCTTTACGTTCGATTTCATTCGGTAGGAAACTGTTCGCCCAAATCTGACCGTGCGGGTGAGGCTGAGAACAGCCCATGGTTTCCCCCTTATTTTCGAATGCCTGAACCCAGATGTAGTGCTCACCTAACTCTTCGATCTGACGGTTCCAAGTATCTATCACACCGCGGATCTGAGTCACAGAGAGTTCTGGCAAGGTTTTGCTGTGATCAGGAGAAAAACAGATAACTCGACTCAGCCCTCGAACGCCTTGTGTCTTGAACAATGGATTGTCTGATTCAGGTGCATCTGGTGAATCTGGCATTAATGCAGCAAAGTCATTACTAAACACATAAGTGCCCTGATAATCTGGGTTTACATCACCCGAAATACGTTGGTTTGTTGGACATAGAAAACAATCTGCTTGATATTCAGGTAGTTCATCTACAGCCGCTTTCTCATCAGCGCCACTCCAAGGTCGCTTGGCTCGATGTGGCGATACAAGAATCCACTGCCCAGTTAATGGGTTGAATCGGCGGTGTGGATGATCCACAGGGTTAAACTCAATCTTCGACATCGTACTTACTCAACTACTTAAACTATTTTCATATCAAATATGGTGTTAGGCGGAATAACCCTGAGGGTTGTTTGACTGCCAATTCCAAGTATCGGCTGTCATTTCATCGATACTGCGCAGCGCGCGCCATCCCAACTCTTTTTCAGCCTTTTCAGTGCTTGCCCAGCACTCAGCAATATCACCAGCTCTACGAGGGCATATTTGGTAAGGAACGGCATGTCCACAGGCACGACTAAACGCCTCCACCATCTGCAATACACTCGATCCTTTCCCCGTGCCTAGGTTGTAGACATGCAAACCATGTTGACTCCCCACAGAGTTCAGTGCCGCGATATGCCCGTCAGCGAGATCCATGACATGTATATAGTCGCGGATACCGGTACCATCTTGTGTAGGATAATCGTCACCAAAAATAGACAAGCGCTCACGTCTCCCAACAGCAACCTGAGCAATGAATGGCATCAAGTTATTTGGAATACCTTGGGGATCTTCCCCCATCGTTCCAGAAGGGTGTGCTCCAACAGGATTAAAGTAGCGTAACAACGTGATGCTCCAGTCCTGCTCAGCAGCAAACAGATCACTGAGGCACTGTTCGACCATATATTTGCTGCGACCATAAGGGTTTGTCGTCGCTCCAGTTGGCGACTCTTCGGTGATAGGTACTTGTTGAGGATCGCCATAAACAGTGGCAGAAGAGCTGAAAACAAGGCTTTTGACACCCGCTTTACGCATCGAACGAGCAAGAACCACTGTGCCATTAACATTGTTGTCATAGTATTCGAGGGGCTTTTCAACAGATTCACCAACCGCTTTTAGCCCAGCAAAGTGGATCACCGACGTGATGTCATGTTTCGAAAATACAGAATCGAGAAATGCTTCATCACGGATGTCACCTAGGTAAAACGTCGGTGTTTTACCAGTCAGAGCATCGATACGAGTAAGCACCTCTTCTTTGGCGTTGCAAAGATTATCTACAATAATGGGTTCAATACCTGCTTCAATCATCTGCACACAAGTATGACTGCCTATGTATCCCATACCGCCGGTAACAAGAACTTTCACTATTCGATCTCCATCAATCGGTGAGCAATACCATGCTCAAATCTCTTCGATGGCAAAAGTCTATCAATCAACGACGTCCAAGATCCGTGATCAATTTCGCGTTATGTAAACGTTTCCACAAAATTAACCATAAATGACCTTCAAGATTAGTGTGATAAATGGTTTAGTTAATGAAAGTTGATGACCGATTGGCCGTAGTAAACAAGATTTCCGTTGAAGCTTTTTCCATTCAGCATTCGAATAGATAACAATGTTTGCTATTTTTTACTAAAAATCGGTACTTGATCGGTGTGATTGTTTACAATACTTGGCATAGTTAGATTGCCTACGTAAGCGCAACAAGTAATAAAGGGACGTAATAATTAATGGCAACATTGAAAGATATTGCGACGGAAGCGGGGGTTTCCTTAGCTACCGTATCAAGGGTACTTAACGACGATCCAACATTAAGTGTTAAAGAAGAGACTAAGCACCGCATTTTTGAGATCGCAGAAAAGCTAGAGTATAAAACCAGTAGCTCCAAGAAAGCGGCGCTAGCTAGAAAACAAAATCATCACTTTATGGCGGTATACAACTACCCTCAGGAAGCGGAAGTCAACGACCCCTATTACCTTTCTATCCGCCACGGCATCGAAACTCAATGCGATAAACTAAACATTGAGCTAACAAATTGTTATAACAATGAAATTGTCGCAGCAAGCAATAAGATAACGGGTGTTCTTTTGGTTGGACGAAGCAATCCGGCCACCTTAGCCCAGTTGACTAAGATGACTGACAATATTTGCTATGTCGACTTCAGTGACTGTGACTCTGAATTCGATTCTGTCGACATTGACCTCAAACGAATCAGCAAACAAATCACCGATTTTTTCATCAACCAGGGCTTTAAACGTATTGGTTTTATTGGGGGTCAGGATAAACCCAATTGTGCCGACATTCGTGAAATTGCCTTCGCTGAATATGGGCAACTTAAAGGCGTAGTGTCACTTGATGATATCTATCGTGGCGAGTTCACCAGCTCATCTGGCTATAAGCTTGCTAAAGAAATGCTGGCAAAACCGGACTTCCCTAGAGCGTTATTTATTGCCTCGGATTCAATTGCGATTGGGGTGTTAAGAGCCATTCATGAGCACGGGCTTAATATCCCTGAAGACATTTCGCTTATTAGTGTTAACGATATTCCTACCGCAAAGTTTACGTTCCCATCCCTGTCTACGGTGCGAATTCACTCAGAGATGATGGGAATTCAAGGCGTTAACCTTCTCATTGAAAAAGTTCGTGATGGTCGCGCCCTACCATTACAGGTTTATGTTCCGAGCAAGCTAAAACTAAGAGGCACCACTCAATGACTCCAGAGCAGTGGCTAGCCATTCTCACTCCGCATCTTGAACAACGATTCAAATAAAACCAATCAAACAGCATCTCTAAGGCACTGAATTTCAGTGCCTTTTTTATTATTTAAAACTCAAATCCATGCTGCTACTCCCCCCTCACCTAGCAATAAGATGTGGTTAAACATTATTCTTTAATCGTGATCACAGCTTTCACCTACCGACTCGAATAAATCGTGATCCAGTTAAAGTAAAACGTTTTCACCAATTTATTTTAGTAAAAGTTTTACTAATATCTTTCCCATAAGCTCACTGAGCATTTTTTAACAGAACGTCGGCAGTCATCGCACGCTTTAAGCCGAGGGAGAGCAATCGTGAACAATTGGGAAAACTTCCTACACCTACATGAGAACCGCATGGCACCACGTGCCTATTTTTTCTCATACGATTCCGTCAACAGCGCACAAACTTTTCAACGCGAGCTCAGCAACCACTTTATGCAGCTAAGCGGACAGTGGCGTTTTAACTACTTCACAAACCCGCTCTTGGTTCCTGAGGAGTTTTACACTGACAAGATGGAACAGTGGGGCCAGATTACGGTTCCAAATATGTGGCAAATGGAAGGCCATGGCGATCTTCAATACACTGATGAAGGTTTTCCTTTCCCAATTGATGTTCCTTTTGTGCCAAGCGATAACCCAACTGGCGCTTATCAGCGTAATTTCACTCTGAGCGAGAGTTGGAATGATCAACAAACCATCATCAAATTTGATGGTGTGGAAACCTACTTTGAAGTCTATGTAAATGGTCAATATGTCGGTTTTAGCAAAGGGAGCAGACTTACCGCCGAATTCGACATTTCAAAATACGTAGTACAAGGCGATAACCTTCTGTCAGTGCGCGTGATGCAGTGGGCAGACTCTACCTACATCGAAGATCAGGATATGTGGTGGACCGCCGGCATCTTCCGTGATGTTTACCTTGTGGGTAGACCACAAACCCATGTGCAAGATTTTACCGTCCGCACTGACTTTGCCGACGACTACGTCGCAGCAACGCTCTCTTGTCAGGTGGAACTTGAGAACCTTAGTAACCAGCAAGCGCATGGCTACTCACTAGACTACGCTCTGATGGATAAAGGTCAGGTTATTGCTCAAGGCTCATGCAGTAACCTGACTATCGACCAATCTGCTCAGGCTCGCTTTAACATCGAGATGACCCACCCAGTTCACTGGACCGCTGAAAATCCTTACCTTTATCAACTTCTGATCACTCTGCGTGATAATCAAGGCAACATCTTGGAAGTGATCCCACAACGAGTTGGCTTCCGTGACATTAAGGTGCGTGATGGCCTGTTTTACATCAACAATCAATATGTAATGCTCCACGGGGTTAACCGTCACGACAACGATCATCTAAAGGGTCGCGCTGTGGGAATGGATCGCGTCGAGAAAGACATCGTGTTGATGAAGCAACACAATATTAACTCTGTGCGTACAGCTCACTACCCTAATGACCCTCGCTTCTATGAACTGTGTGATATCTATGGTCTGTTCGTTATGGCGGAAACCGATGTAGAAACTCATGGTTTTGCCAACGTGGGAGATTTGAGCCGAATCACGAATGATGCCGCGTGGGAAGCTGTGTTTGTCGAGCGCGCCGAACGCCACATCCACGCACAAAAAAACCATCCATCCATCATCATGTGGTCGATGGGCAACGAATCAGGCTACGGCTGTAACATCCGCGCGATGTGCGCGGCAACCAAAGCGATTGATGACACTCGCCTCGTCCACTATGAAGAAGACCGTGACGCGGAGGTTGTTGATGTCATTTCAACCATGTACTCACGTGCACAATTGATGAACTATTTCGGCGAGTTCCCGCACGAAAAACCGCGCATCATCTGTGAATACGCCCACGCTATGGGTAATGGCCCAGGTGGTCTGACTGAATATCAAA
Organism: Vibrio sp. TRT 2004; assembly: GCF_050113735.1. Taxonomy (NCBI): domain Bacteria; kingdom Pseudomonadati; phylum Pseudomonadota; class Gammaproteobacteria; order Vibrionales; family Vibrionaceae; genus Vibrio; species Vibrio sp. TRT 2004. The sequence continues at coordinate 141,159 of NZ_JBNJOH010000004.1, forward strand.
ATGTGTTCTACAAACATGATCACATCCAAGGTCATTATGTTTGGGAATGGTGTGACCATGGCATTTTAGCCCACGATGAGAAAGGTGAGTCTTTCTACAAATACGGTGGTGACTATGGCGACTACCCTAACAACTACAACTTCTGTATGGATGGTTTGATCTACCCTGACCAAACTCCAGGCCCAGGCTTGAAAGAGTACAAGCAGGTGATCGCGCCAGTAAAAATCCGCGCTATCGACCCACAAATGGGTAAGTTTACCATTGAAAACAAGCTGTGGTTCTCAGACATCAACGATTACACCATTACCGCAGATATTCGCGCCGAAGGTGAGACTTTACGCACCGTTCAATTCAAAGTAGCTGACTTAGCCGCCAACTCTGAACGAGACATTGAGATTGCGATCCCGGAATTGGATCAACGTGAAGTCTTCGTCAACTTTACCGTGCGTAAAGATAGCTGCACTCTCTACAGCGCGGCTAACCACGACATTGCGGTTTACCAATACCCAATCAAAGCAAATACGGCAACCACTACAACTTATAGTAACGCCAACGCAACCAGGTTAAATATCGAAGAGAGCCGTCTTGGTTATTTGATTGAGGGCCATAACTTTGCAATTAACTTCTCGAAAGTCAATGGCAAGCTAACCTCGTGGTTGGTCAATGGTGAGGAGCTGATCAAATCTGAACCGAAGCTCAACTTCTTCAAACCAATGATCGACAACCACAAGCAAGAGCATGAAGGATTGTGGCAACCTGCCCACCTTCAAATCATGCAAGAGCACTTCCGCACCCTCAATGTTGAGCTGATTGATGGCAAAGTCGAAATCACCACGACCAGTATCATCGCGCCACCAGTATTCGATTTCGGGATGCGTTGCAGCTACCGCTACCAGATCAACGCTGAAGGACAACTCAACCTAGAACTGAGCGGCGAACGCTATGGCAATTACCCGCATGTCATTCCTGTGATCGGTTTAGATCTTGGGATCAATGGTGAGTTCGAACAGGTCAAATACTATGGTCGTGGCCCAGAAGAAAACTACCAAGACAGCAAGCAAGCCAACATGATTGATGTTTACCAGACAACCGTCGCTGATATGTTTGAGAACTACCCATTCCCTCAAAATAACGGCAACCGTCAAAACGTTCGCTGGGCAGCTTTGACTAATCGCAATGGCACCGGTTTGTTAGTAAAGCCTCAGCAAGAGATCAACTTCAGTGCTTGGTTCTACACCAACCAAAATCTACATCAAGCTCAGCACACAATTGAGCTTGAGAAAAGTGGTTACATCACTCTGAATCTCGACCACAAATTGATGGGACTTGGTTCCAATTCTTGGGGCAGTGAAGTGCTCGATTCATACCGTGTCTACATGGATGAGTTTTGCTATGGCCTGACACTAATGCCACTGCAAGCGGGTGACTGTAACGCCCAAGCACTGGCTGCACACAACTTTGGTGACGCCTTCTTTAAGAACAAGCGTGTCACAACAACTGATGTAAACGAGGCATAACCCATGATCGTGTTAGAAAGCTTAGAGCAATTCAAACAAGTGTACCGCAATGGTCGTAAATGGAACCGCTGTGTTGAGGCGATTGAAAACTGCGTCAACATCAAAGATGGCGTAATGCACTCCATTGGCGACTCACTGGTGTACATGATTGAAGATGGCATTTCACTGAACAATGACACTTTTATCGGTAACCGCCGCTACTTTGATGTGCACTACTATCTGGAAGGCAAAGAATCAGTAGAATTTGCGGATAAGTCTCAGCTACAACAGCTTGAGGCGTATAGCGATGAAACGGATCGTGAATACCTGATAGGTAAAGGGCAAGTACGTGAACTGAGCGCAGGTCAGTTGGCCATTTTTGACAATAGCCAAGGCTATCGTTTCTTAGGTGACAACCGAGTGCGCAAAGTGGTGCTGAAAGTAACCATCGAAGATGGCTACTTCCTCAACAAGTAACCAAGACATTCATACCAATAACAACGAGGGGCGATGCCTGTCGCATCAGCCTCTCGATAAAACCCTACAAACACGTGACTCTTCGGAGATATAACAAATGTCTGATACCAAACGTAACACCATAGGCAAGTTTGGCTTGCTGTCCTTAACCTTTGCTGCCGTATTCAGTTTCAACAACGTCATTAACAACAATATTGAAATCGGTCTAGCATCGGCACCAATGTTCTTCTTAGCGACCATCTTTTATTTCATCCCTTTCTGCTTAATCATCGCTGAGTTCGTTTCTCTCAACAAAGATTCAGAAGCTGGGGTTTATGCTTGGGTTAAAAGCTCACTCGGTGGTCGCTGGGCATTTATTTCTGCTTACACTTACTGGTTCGTAAACCTGTTCTTCTTTACCTCACTACTGCCACGCGTTATCGCCTACGCTTCCTATGCTTTCCTTGGCTATGAGTACATTCTGACACCATTCGCGACCACTGCTCTCAGTATGATCCTGTTTGCGTTCGCAACTTATGTGTCTACCAACGGCGCAAAAATGCTGGGGCCAATTACTTCCGTCACTTCATCATTAATGCTGTTACTCACTATCTCGTACATCTTGCTTTCTGGCGCTGCGCTACTTGGCGGTGTAGAACCGGCTGACCCAGTAACTGTTGAAGCAATGATCCCTGATTTCAGTTGGGCATTCCTTGGCATTACTACATGGATCTTTATGGCTGCGGGCGGTGCTGAGTCTGTCGCGGTTTACGTCAACGACGTTAAAGGTGGTTCTAAGTCTTTTGTAAAAGTGATCATTATTGCAGGTATCTTTATTGGTGCGCTTTACTCTGTCTCTTCTGTACTCATCAACGTATTTGTTTCTAGCTCAGAGCTAAAATACACAGGTGGCTCAGTTCAGGTATTTGAAGGGCTAGCAAGTTACTTTGGCCTACCTGAAATCCTGATGAACCGTTTCGTGGGCTTGGTTTCATTCACAGCCATGTTTGGTTCTCTACTAATGTGGACTGCAACACCTGTAAAAATCTTCTTCTCAGAAATTCCTGAAGGTATCTTTGGTAAGAAAACGGTAGTGCTTAATGAAAATGGCGTTCCAGCACGTGCAGCTTGGGTACAGTACGCCATCGTATTCCCACTAATGATTATCCCAACCTTAGGCTCAAATACAGCTCAGGATCTTATGAATACGGTGATCAATATGACCGCAGCGGCTTCAATGCTCCCACCGCTGTTCATTATGCTGGCTTACCTAAACTTGCGCCTAAAACTGGATCATCTAGAACGTGATTTCAAAATGGGTTCACGCATGACAGGGATTGCCGTGGTTTCGATTCTGATCGGTATCTTCACTGTGGGCTTCCTAGCGTCAACGTTCCCAACAGGCGCAGACATCATGACCATCATTTTCTACAACGTTGGCGGCATTGTTATCTTCCTAGGTTTTGCTTGGTGGAAGTACAGCCAATACGAAAAGTCACTCAATGATCAAGAGCGCTTACAAGAGGCCGCGCCTGCCGTTGCCCTAAAATAATAATGACAACCCCTTTTGGGCACCTAGTGGTGCCCTTTTTTGTTTTGTCTATCACTGTCAACTACGACCTTCACGAACAGAAAAGCGTCTTTTCGGATCATTTATCCCGCTCAAGACCAGATATAGTGATCAGCAAGGTGCGCGGCCGCCACTTGCATGTTCTGTCATATCAACAATAAGGTTAATCACAATGACTAAACTCAATACCATAGCACCCGTGTTATTTCTGGTGATGTGGAGTAGTGGTGCGGTGATCGTTAAGCTCGGCTTGCAGTTCTCTTCACAGTGGAGTTTTCTAGCCCTGCGGGCTCTGATTTCTCTGCTCTGTATCTCCGTAATTTTTCTCATCGCAAGACGTTTCAGCAAGGCAACATTTTCTAAGCCAACCCGAAGTGATGTCGCCTCAATACTGACGATCGGCTTACTGTTACAAGTTCTCTACCTCACTTTCTATATTTTGGCGATTGATAGTGGGATGTCACCGGGTCTGGTCACTTTAGTACTGGGAGTTCAGCCACTCATCACCCCGTTACTTTGTCAGCAAAAAATTGACCGCATCAAAGTGTTGTTGTTAGTTTTAGGCTTCACTGGCCTATGCATCGCCATAGCTGGCGCGCAAACTTTGACTAAAATAGGTTGGTCTGGATTATTGTCTGCCGTGCTCGCGCTATTAGCGCTCACGTTTGGCACCATCAAACAGAAAAAAGTCATCATCCAACCAGTTCAAGCGATGTGGTATCAATGCCTACTATCAAGCACGATATTTACGCTTGTTAGCCTGTATGTTGGATGGCAGATTAATTGGGCTGGTGAGCTTGTTTTCTCTGCGCTGTGGATGAGCATTGTTGTCTCTGTAGGCGCCTTGCTATTGCTGATGTATATGGTCAACAAAGAGAGCTCGGACAAAGTCAGCGTATTGTTTTATGCAGTTCCGGTACTGACTTACCTGTTTGACCACTTGCTGTTTGGCACGACATTAAGCAGTACGACCTTGTTCGGTATGGCTTTGGTTGCGTTTAGCGTTCTTATCTACCGTCGCCAGACATCCACTAATCATGACTACGAAAGCTCTTCGGTGATAAGCCAAAATAGCCGCTAAAGCTTCGCGTAAACGAAGATGGATTACTAAATCCTACTTCCTCTGAAATTCTGCTGATTGGCATATCGGTGTTGGTCAGCAGAGTGCGCGCTTTTTCCATTCTTAGTTTGGCGAGATACTTGAGAGGCGTGAGTTGCATCTCTTTGCCAAACAAATGCTTGAACTGAGTAGGGCTTAAACAAGCCACCTTAGATAACTCTTCGATAGTGTAATTCGCAGCAATATCTTGATTAATATATTGGATCACCTGCTTGATTCGGTTGTCCATTTTACTTGTCGAACATTGACGTGAAAGCAGCTCAAAGAGTAACCCAAGCATGCTCTCTTCTAGCTCATCCTCAATATTGTGTTCCAACTGCTTTTCAATAAAGCGGACATACTGATGGGTCGCTTCATCAAGTAAAAGAATTGGCTGTTCCAGTGTGAGCAATGATTGTGGAAGTTGCTCTACATCGATCACCAAAAAACGGAAATCTTCACGAGCACGAAATTCATGGTAACAGCCAGACAAAATGACAACGCAGTCTCCATAAGAGACACTGGCAGCACGGCCATCCAATGTCAGATCAATGTAGCCCCGAAGAGGAAGCAGTACCTGATGATGATCATGAGTGTGTCCATCTGAGCTGCGACTGTATGCTCTGACTGTAATTTTTCCGCTCAATGTTTCGTCCTGAATCCATTCACTATCAAAGCACCACTTTATCACACAAAGAAAAGTCCACAGCTTAGTGATTTTCCCAGTAAGTAAGAAAACTCATATCCACACTTTCTTTGTGATTATATAATTGTCGGTTCCACTTCATTTGTTAAGACCCCTATGTCGAATTCAGCAAGTTCTATCGATAAACGTATGAATATCGTCGCCCTGACATGGCCTCTGTTCGTCGAAATTTTGCTAAGGACAGCACTCAATACCAGTGATGTATTCATGCTAAGTGGATACTCAGACAAAGCCGTTTCTGCCGTAGGCGTCATTTCTCAGCTATCGTTCTTTCTTATCATTGTATCTTCAATGGTTAGCAGTGGGACTGGGATCCTTATTGCTCAATACAATGGTTCCAACCGTACTTTGGAATCTGCGTATGTTGGTATCGCAAGTATTGCCCTTTCCGCGCTCGTCGGAATTTCGTTAAGCGTGATCGCAGTGATCGGCGCTTATCATTTTTTACCGCTGTACGGGCTTGAAGCACAGGTAGAGCAATATGCTCATGAGTACTTAGTCATCAGTGGAGCGTTGACGTTTAATATTACACTCGGCATTGTCCTGACGACGATTTTGCGCAGTAACGGCTATTCACGCGCACCAATGGTCGTCAACCTGATTAGTGGTGTCATCAATATTGTCGGAAACTACATCGCCCTTTACCAACCTTTCGGCTTACCCGTATATGGCGTGGAAGGTGTCGCGATTGCTACTGTCATCAGCCAAGTTATCGGCACTCTGATTTTAGCGGTGGTCATTCGACGTAGTGATATTTCGCTACCGTTTGGTCAATTTAAGCAGATTCCGAAGACGATTTATTCTCGCATCGTAAAGATAGGTGTTATGAATGCAGGTGAGGTCCTGTCATATAATATGGCTCAAATATGCATCACCTTTTTTATCGTTCAGATGGGCACCGCCTCACTCGCCGCCTTTACCTACGCACAAAATATTGCGCGTCTGTCATTCGCCTTTGCCCTTGCATTAGGGCAAGGCAGCCAGATACAAGCAGGCTACTATATTGGGCGTGGTTGGATCGATTCGATTCTCAAGCTGGTACAACGCTACTTTGTGATTGGCTTTGTTGTTTCGACACTGGTGACTATTGCTATCTATTTACTGCGCGACAACATTATTCCGCTGTTCACCGCCGATCCCGAGATTTCAGCACTCACAGCCAGTCTCATTGCAGGGTCAATTATCTTAGAAGCTGGTCGGGTGTTTAATTTGATCTTTATCTCGGCACTAAAAGCCGCAGGAGATATTAAATTCCCAGTCCAAATGGGCATTCTCAGTATGTGGGGACTAGGCGTAGCCATGAGTTACCTATTTGGTGTGCATTGGGGCTTTGGTGTTATCGGTGCTTGGATGGCGATTGCACTCGATGAGTGGTTCCGAGGTTTAATCATGGCGAGGCGCTGGCGTTCAAAAGTCTGGACGCGCTTCACCTTGAGTTAAGTTTAAGGGCGCACAATGCGCCCTTAACTATTTATATCGCCTCAATGCTAAGCAATAAGCAAGCTTCAGGGTCAAGGATAGGCAGACTGAGACCAACTGTGGCTAACCACTCACCTTTGAGTGTAATCTCTCCCTCATGCCACCAGGTTTCACCCTCTTTCATCAACTGAGCGCTGGATTGGGGGTAATCCACCAGACGAACTATATAGCACTTTTGTGGTTCCAAATGTTCAATCAATAAAGGTTCCGGCAGGGCATAGTCTGGCATCGCTTTTTGACATACTGTAATCAGGGTTTGCTGAGCTTTTGTCACCCCATAGGCCAAACGGGTCTGGTCACTGCTGTCGAGATAAAAACTGTCACCGCTATGCAGCAGCTCTCGATACTGTTTATGCAACGCAATATACTTGGCAAAAGCCTGTTTCTCTTGTTCACTCTCTTTAACCGGGTCAAGTTCAACCCCCATATGACCATTGAGAGCTGTCAGACCGCGCAGGTTAATATCATGACTGCGTCTTGTGGTATGGCTGTGGGACGGCCCGATATGCGCCCCCATCACCTCGGGTGGAAAAAAGATCCCCATGTGCTTTTGGATAGTTTGCCGTTCAAGTGCATCGTTGCAGTCGGATGTCCAGAAACGACAGGTTCGTTTAAGGATTTCATAATCAACCCGACCACCACCTGAGCTACACGACTCAATTTCAACATTAGGATGAGCGGAAACCAGCTGGTCAATAAGTCGATACAAAGCTTTGGTCTGACCATGTACTGCACCACTCCCCTGATGAGTCGCCTGAACCAGCTCGCGGTTCATGTCCCACTTAACATAGCCAATGTTATGCTCACTGAGCAGGGTATCCAGACTGTTAAATAAATACTGAAAACAGTCACTGTTTTGCAGATTCAGGACATATTGATAACGCCCGGTCGGCTGCTGATACCCCTCGGCTCCAAGCAACCAGTCTGGATGCTGGCGAAACAGGTCAGAATCTGGGTTAACCATCTCTGGCTCAACCCAAATACCAAACTCCATTCCCAAAGAGTTAACATGTTCAATCACTGGCTCCAGACCATTTGGGTACTTGCTTGCATCCAATATCCAGTCTCCCAATGAAGACTTGTCATTGTTACGGCCTTTAAACCAGCCATCGTCAATGATGAAACGTTCAACCCCCATCTGAGCTGCCTGAGTCGCCATTTGGCATATATAATCAGGGTCATGGTCGAAGTAAATCCCTTCCCACGTGTTAAGGTGGACGGGGCGCAACTTGTGACTTTCAAAAGGTAAAATCTGCTGTCGAACGTAGCTATGGTTTGCTTTGCGAATACCATTGATACCTTTTGGACTATAGGTAGCCAAAAGCTCTGGAGTGGTGTAACTCTGCCCTTGTTTAAGAATCACTTCCCCGGGAATAAGCCACTCACCTGCCTGCAGTAATCGACGGCCATCACTTTTCACATCTGCGCGCCAATGATGATTACCACTCCATGCTAAATGAAATCCCCACACTTCACCGGCTTGATCAGAAAACCCTACTGTACCCAGCAGGCAACCGGGAAAGTATTCATGGGAAGTGCGACCTCGACGGTTTTCCACCAACCAGGAACCGTGGTTGATGGTCTGGCGCTGAGACTGAAACTCCCGACTCCAGCGACCATGATAACTTTCCAACTCCGAAGCTCTGAATGGTAGCGGAAGTGTCAGCGCCAGTTTGTTTAACGTGTACTCCTGTTGGCTGACGTTGCTCAGGGTCATCTGTTTACTCAACACCCCTGTACTATCGAGCTTAAGGCAGATTGTTAAGATAAGTTGGGCCAACTCATCCTGACAAACAATCTCAACCTCATTGCCAGATTGAGTGTGACTGAGATAATCAAGTCGAGGCATGCTCGCCAGACCATTGCGATGCCCTTCAATCGCCGAAGAGCCAAAACTGCCCCGCCCTAACTCAGGACAAAGAGTTAAAGGAACATCATGATCCAAACGTGCCTGAGGCACCGCACGCAACTGACTTTGTGCCAGAGAATCAAACTGCTGAGCATCTAAGCAATTAATAGACATCCCCCAATAGAGCACTTCTGGAGCAGGGCTAAGTTTGATCACCAGTGACACATTATCACTGTGAAGTTGTACGAACTGATTCATCAATCGCTCCTTAAATGACAAAGCTTAGCGTGAGCTGATAGCGATAACGCTTTTCAAGTAACTGGTAATGCTGATGGACACTTGGCGTCCATGAATCATCACCACCAACCCCCATATGGAAACCATCAAGGCGGACATAAATGCTATCTTGCTTGACCAGTTCATTGGTGTGTTTGGCTGTAGCCAGATTCTCCTGACTAAACTCACTGACCGCAAAATGGAAATTGCCTCGTATAAAGAGTTCCCCCACCTGCGCTTGGCTAACATCACAACGTAAGCCATTCTCTGACGGGAAAATGTAGTCGGTATGCATCAGCTCTACAGAAGAGTGATAACGGCCAAAATGGGCGGAAAGCTTTCTGTCAGGATAGTTCTCATGCGGACCACGACCAAACCAACTCACAGGTTGCTGATGTTCACTCACACCATGGTCATACAGCGCCAGCTCCATACCTATCCTTGGTAATGGGGGCAGTCCATTAGCCAGCTCGACATCGACATCTATCGAAACATCACCACTTTGCGAAATCTGATAGCGCCAGGTAGAAAGTATGAAAACTTTACCCGCTTGCAGATAGGTCGCTTTAGCCACAACCTGCACACCTGCCTTGTTTTCACTCCATTCAAAATCAATTGATTGACGCTCAAGAGAGGCCAAGCCAATAGCCTGCCAACGAGCGAACCAAGAGTTGGGGTCGAGTCGATCCGCTTCGCTAGTACCAATATCATTGTCTAACGGGGCGCGATAGAAGTTATCCAAAACAGGCTGAGTCAGTTTTTCGTTGTCGTTTACTTTCCAACTGCAGATAGCACCGAGCTGCTTATCGAACTCAATAGCAAAAAGATCACTGTAGACCAACAGCTTTTCAGGACTATCAGAGACATTAGCCAGCCAGGCTGGATTGGCGTCTGGTAGTACTAACTGAGCATCGACCGATAATTCAAACTGTTCACTAGCCGTGATATGTCCAACCTCCGCCCATGGTGTTGACTGGTTAAGCACTACATCAAGATTAAGGTGATAACGAGCGCCTACTTTGTCGCGTGCAGTGCTGTTTTCCAGTACCAGTTCAACGCTTTGCTGACAGTCAATCACCAGCTCAATCTGACCACAATCAACCACAACCCCATCTTCTAACACTTGCCATTGAAGTGTTTCTCCTAGTGAGGAGGTAAATAGTTTTTCGCTGCTAATGCGCAGGGTAAGCGGTGCCTGATCGATTAGATTAAACTGATAAAACTGCTGTGCTTTCTTCACTTCGAACAGCGTCGGATGAAGGGTTCGATCCGGGAAAATAAGACCATTGATACAGAACTGGCGGTCATTGATTTCATCACCAAAGTCACCTCCGTATGCCCAGTATTGATTGCCCTGCTCATCAACCTTAGTCAAACCCTGATCGACCCAATCCCAGATAAAGCCCCCTTGCAGACGAGGATGATCGCGAAAGGCCTTCCAATAATGACTGAAACTGCCTAAGCTGTTGCCCATCGCATGAGCGTATTCACACAGAATCAAAGGCCGTTGTTCGTCAGGTAAGGCGATGGACTTTTTGATTCCTACTCGCGGTGTCACATGTGGCTGGTGAGCAACAACAGGTAGATCCCAGTCCACACGGGCATACATAGGGCAGATAATATCTGTCGCAGCGGTCATTGCACCGCCCCCTTCGTACTGTACTGGTCGTGACGGATCACGCTGCTTAACCCATTGATACATAGCATGATGGTTGCTGCCAATGCCAGACTCATTACCTAACGACCAGATAATCACTGATGGGTGGTTCTTGTCACGCTCGACTAAACGCGTCATACGACGCATATAGGCATTGAGCCACTCACTATCGTCAGACAAGCGGCACATAGGAAACTGACCGTGAGTTTCGATATTGGCTTCATCGACTAAATAGAGACCATACTCATCACACAGTTGGTACCACAACGGATGGTTAGGGTAATGAGCGGTGCGCACTGCATTGAAGTTGTTTTGTTTAAGCAACTTGATGTCGCGAAGCATATCTTCACGCGTCATCACATGACCTAATTCAGGATGGTGCTCATGGCGGTTCACACCTCGAATCAACAACGGCTGCCCGTTGACCTTGAGCTGCCCCTGACTGATCTCAACCTGCCTAAAGCCAACGTCATAGCTTTCGCAGTCCACTAACTTACCCTGCTCATCCAACAAACTAATCACCACTCGATACAGGGTCGGTGATTCTGCGCTCCATAACTGTGGGGCATTGATATTTAAGCTATGGTTGACTTTGTCACACCATGGGCCTTTTTCGTCGACAAACTCGACTCCAGCACTGGCATCCTGAGTAATGACTAACTGCTGTTGAGCATCATAAAGACTAACTCTAACCACATGCGGTAGATTCTTTTTTGACAAGGTCGTCACGACCTTCAGTCTGGCATCGCGGTAACTGTCGTCTAGCTCAGTCACTACCTCGACATCTTTAATATGAATGGCAGGTTTACTCAGTAAGGTGACGTCTCGAAAGATACCGCTAAGCCACCACATGTCCTGATCTTCGAGATAGGAGCCATCGCTCCACCTCAACACCATCACGGTAATTTGGTTGTCACCATCAACAAGCAAGTGTGACAAATCGAACTCTGCCGCTAGTCTTGAGTCTTGCGAGTATCCGACCCAATGACCGTTACACCACAAATGAAAGGCACTATTCACTCCGTCAAACGTAATGGTGGTTTGCGCTTCACTGGCGGAAAAATCAAAATGGCAGCGATAAACACCGGTGGGATTGTGCTGTGGCACCAACGGAGGCGTGTCAGCAAACGGATATTTCACATTGGTATATATAGGTTTATCAAAACCTTGCAGCTGCCAGTTTCCCGGCACCGTTATTTCACTCCATTCACTATGATCAAAACTCTTATCAACACACTCAGCGGGCACATCTTCCGGCCTTTCGAACAGCTCAAAGTGCCAACAACCATTGAGGCTAAGCTGCTTCTCCGATTGAGACTTGGTTAAAGCGTTCTGTTCGCTTGAATAAGCATGAAGAGGAGCGTGCGCGGGTAAAACATTATGGTGAACCACATGCTGGTTCTCCCATTCTCGCGCCGCTATGATTTGGCTAAAAGTTCTCATCACAGCACCCTAAAGATAAGAGAAAAGAGAGCGCCCCCATTTGGCAAGGCAGTGCTCTGAAGGTAACACCACCCCAAATAGAGTGGTGCCATCCTCTACTTGCTACTAACCAGTAAATAGGGAACGTCAGTAGCAAGTAAGGGAAGATTTATTGCTGAATTACTTAAACGTACGCTGACGTACTTTTTCTAGTTTTTTCAGAATATTGTCGATACGTTCAGGTTTAACCATAAACTCCTGGAAACCCTTCATACCTTCTTTAGCCATCGCTGGATCGGTATCGCGATCGTAGAACTGAGCCGTACCCTGAGCGCCAGCAAGCATCTGAACACCTTTGTTGAGGAACTCATCATCCGCTGCTTTAGCTTTGTTGTTGGTCGGGATTTGTAGGATAGATTCATTGATCAATTGCTGAATTTCAGCCTGTGCGACAAACTCTAAGAACTTACGTGCGTCCTCTTTGTTCTTCGCTTTGGTAGGGATATGAATAGTATCCATTGGCGCATCTTCTGCTACAGGAACTGAAGCATCAATAATTGGGAACTGGAAGAAACCCATTTTACCTTGCATATTTTCAGGGAAGTTTGGCGTAATGAAGTTACCAATCAGGTACATAGCAGCTTGACCGTTGTATAGGAATGGCTGTGCTTCTTGCCATGAGTAAGATGCATGGTTATCAAGGAAGTAGCCCGGCTCAACCAGTTCAGCCCAGTTGGCAAAAGTTTTCTTCACACGCTCATCAGTGTAAGGGATCTTGCCGTCCATAAGGTCAATGTGGAAATCAAGACCGTTAGTACGCAAGTTGATGTAATCGAACCAGCCAGCTGCTGTCCATAAGTACTTAGTACCGATAGCAAAAGGAGCAACATTGTTCTGTTTCAGCGTTGCTGAGGCGGCTTTCAGCTCCTCCCAAGTTTTAGGTTCTGCAATGCCATACTGCTCGAAAATATCTTTACGGTAGTAAACACCCCACTGGTAATAGGTGTAAGGCACACCGTATTGCTTGCCGTTAACCGTCATTGCCGGAGCTGCAGCCGCAAAGTCCTGCTTCATATTTTTATCAGCCCAGATATCGCTTACATCTTCAAACAGGCCACGATCAACAAAAGTTTTCATACGGTTACCCGCATACCAGAACACCACATCTGGTGGTGATGTCACCAGCCAGTTACGAATCGTGGTTTTGTAGGCTTCTTTATCATACAGGTTGTACTCAACCTTGATGTCTGGGTTTGCTGCTTCAAAGCGTTTAACAATCTCTTGCCAGGCGGCTTTGGGTGCAGGGTCAGCCTGATCTGAGTTAATCACTAGAGTTCCGGCCCAAGCGGTGGTCGAGAGTGTTGCTCCGAGAACTGCAGAGGCAGCAAGATGTTTCACGTATTTCATATTCAGATCCTTGTTTGTGAGCAGATGCTCATGGGTCCAATAGTTATATTTATTAACGACATAAAAGAGCTGACCAGCCAGAGAAGAGTGACTGGCAAGCTGTGAAAACTAACCTTTGGTCGCACCAAGAGTTAAACCAGCGATAAAGTGACGCTGCATAGTAAAGAACAGCACCACGGGAGGAATTGCAGCAACAATGGCGCCAGCAGAGATAAACTGCCACGATGCCAGCCACTGACCTTTAAGTGAACTTAAGCCTGCGGTAACAGGTCGCACTTCGTCGCTTTGCACCAGCACCAGAGCCCAGAAGTAATCATTCCAGATAAAGGTAAATACCAGCACAGCCAATGCAGCCAAAGCAGGGCGAACTAATGGCAAAACAACATGCCAGAATATTTTCCACTCGCTGACCCCTTCAACTCGTGCCGCCTCAATCAATGCATCCGGAATACCGACAATAAAGTTGCGCATAAACAGCGTGCAGAAGCCGGCTTGGAAGGCGATGTGGAACAGAATCAATGCCCAGTGAGTATCGTATAGGCCAAAGCTAATGGTCAGGTCACGAACTGGGATCATCAGGATTTGGAAAGGGACAAAGTTACCGGCGATAAACAGCGCAAAGATCCAGACATTGGCTTTGAACTTGTACTTAGCCAAAGCGAAACCAGCCAAGGTAGACAGAGCAACCGCACCCGCTACCGCAGGTAGAGTGATCAATAAACTGTTAAACAGATACTGACCCATCGACGTTGAGGTAAATACCTGAGTGTAGTTCTCGACCAACTGGAACTCACTTGGCCATCCCCAGTAGTTACCAGTATTGATGTCTTCGATGCCACGAATAGAGGTCATCATCACTGCGATAAGAGGCAGTAGCCACATCACTATCGCAATAGGTAGCGCGACGCGGTAGCTGATATTGGCAAAGCGTCCCGCTTTTTGAATCGGTTGTGGGTACATTATTTTTCACTCCTCAACATACGCCATAAGAAGTAAGCGATATACACATCCATGATGAGGAACAACACAACAGAAACAGATGCGCCATATCCCATTCGGTAGTTGAAGATCGACTCTTCATACATTTGGTACGCCAGAACTGTCGAACTGCCCCATGGACCACCAGCGGTCATAGTGGCAACTAAGTCAAATGAGCGCAGCGCGCCAATGACAGTCACGACAATAGCAATAAAGGTAGCTGGACGAAGTTGAGGGATAACCACATACCAAAGCATGCGCCATTTCTTCGCTCCATCAAGACGAGCAGCTTCAATTTGTTCTGGGTCGAGATTGTTTAAACCTGTCAGATACAAAATCATGCAGTAGGAGATTTGTGGCCATAGGCCTGCTGCGATAATGCCGTAGGTGACATAATCTTCATCAGCAAGAATTGAAATAGGTTCTATGCCAAACGCGCCAAGCACCATATTGAACAGACCAAACGACGGATCATAGAACCATGCAAACACCAAACCCACGACCACTTGAGAAATAACAAATGGGAAAAAGAACAACGACTTAACTACGCGAATCCCTTTTACCTGTTGATTAAGGAACAGTGCAATTGCCAAGCCGATGGGTGGCGCCAGCATAAAAAAGACCAGCCACATAGTATTGTTCTTTAGAGAGGTATAAAACGCTTCAGAGTCAAACAACTCACGGTAGTTATCTAAGCCAACCCAAACTTTGTCCCCCAGACCATCCCACTCATAGAAGCTAAGCCAGATACTATCTAAAATTGGATAGATAACGTAAATAGCAAAAATAGCCATTGCTGGGGCTAAAAACAGCCATGGTGAAAGCTTTGCGCTTACCCTTGCTTTACGTCTTGCGGAAGGAAGACGATTTTCGGGGTATATCGTTTTCACAGATTGCTCCATTTCGTGTGACTCCTTGTCACATCCTTTAGTTATATCCACTTCAGTAAACGCTATTAAAAGTAGACAAAAAGTTACTAAAGGATGAAGTTTTATCTAATCTACAATTACATATTAATAACTATGATGATTAAATACATACCGAGAAATCATTTTTGTAAACGTTTCCACAAAAATGCTCATTTTCCACTAAATAACCATAATCACGATCAACTATTTCCCTTTACGAGGTAACAAAAATCTATCAAGCGAGTATGTTTTATACATCAGGCGATATTTGTGCTGTTTTAACGCGCATGATTCGCTCACTAGAAAAGTATTTTGAGCCATAAGGCAAGGAGTAACTATGGCTGACATCAGCTTAAAACAGGTCATCAAACGCTATGGGGATGTGCAGACCATTCATGGTGTTGATCTGGAAATAGAGAACGGTGAGTTTGTTGTCTTCGTTGGGCCATCAGGTTGTGGCAAATCGACACTTTTACGTCTTGTTGCTGGACTAGAGGAGATCTCAGGTGGAGAGATCCATATAGATAACCAACTGGTCAATGATGTAGATCCCGCCGAACGCGGTGTTGCCATGGTGTTTCAGTCCTACGCTCTCTACCCGCATATGACAGTGGAAGAGAACATGGGCTTTGGCCTCAAAATGAACGGTCAGCCAAAAGCGATGATCGATAAACAGGTTCAAAGCGCAGCGAAAACTCTACAACTTGATCATTTACTTAAGCGCAAACCAAAAGAACTTTCTGGTGGTCAGCGTCAACGTGTTGCTATTGGTCGCGCCATTGTCCGCAACCCGAAAGTCTTCCTGTTTGATGAGCCACTCTCAAATCTGGATGCCGAGCTGCGCGTCGACATGCGCTTGCAAATTGCCAAGCTGCATCAAGATTTGCAAAACACTATGATCTACGTAACTCATGATCAGATTGAAGCCATGACTCTGGCCGATAAGATCGTGGTATTGCGTGACGGACGTGTAGAACAGGTTGGCTCTCCACTTGAGCTATACCATAAACCACAGAATGAGTTTGTTGCCGGGTTTATTGGTTCTCCTAAGATGAACTTTATCCCAACCAAGATTGAGTCTTCTAGTGGTCAAGGTTTACAACTGGTTAGTGAGGATGGTTCCGTGTTCACCTTGCCAGCAGTACAGCGCTCTTTGTCTGCAGGTGACAGCATTACATTAGGCATTCGTCCGGAACATCTGGAAATTGAACTGTCTGGGGATGTTCATTTTAACTTCCAGAGTGAAGTGGTAGAAAGGCTTGGCAACAGTACCTATATGTTTGGTCAGGCTTGCGGTGTTGATGGCTTTAAGGTCCATCTGCCTGGCGATCAGGAAGTGACAAAATTCCAAACAATGGACTTAAGCTGTAAACATTCAGATTGCCATCTTTTTGATCAACAAGGTCTGCGGGTGGAGTAACTGTGTTGATTTCAGTGGCTGAAGTTAGATCTCAGTCACTGAGTCATTAAATATTGTCGTATTGCATGTTCTATACTTGACTTAAAGCTATGTGAAATCATTACTTTATATGCAAATACTGACGTCAGAAGCACGGACTCGCCACTGGCAACAAATTAAGCAGGCCTTTTATCAAGACAAGCTCCTTTATGGTTACGTCCTGTTTACGACCATTGCTTTGTATTTGATGTCGCTAATGTTTAGCTACGCTTCTCACATCGAGTACAGCGCATTTACTTACCTCAGCACCCTGATTCGAATCTGCTACATCACCTTTCTCACATGGAGCAGCGCCTATTACCTTTATCTTCTTTATCACCGTCGACCTCATCCGATACAAGCCTATATCAAAACCCTGATCGGTTTCTTTAATCCACTTTCAAAGGCGATAAGCTTTATTCTGTTGGTATTAGCGCTGAATCTCACTTACTCATGCTATTCGTATCTTAAGTCTGTAATACCGGACATCAAACCATTTCAGTATGACTTGGCTTTCTATGAATTAGATAAGTGGCTTCATTTCGGAGTTTCACCCTGGGAGATCACTCATGGGATCTTCTCTTCCCCCTTTGCGACCTATGGGATCAACTTTCTCTACCACCTATGGTTTCTGCTTATGTGGGGGATGACATTGTTTTTTATCGTTCGTCGTGACCTAACTCATCTTCGCAATCAGTACTTGATCGCTTATATGTCAAGCTGGCTTTTGATAGGTGGTATTACCGCCACTCTGCTCTCTTCTGCAGGCCCTTGCTATACCCACTTACTCAATCCCGAGCATACTCACTATTTGCCGTTGATCGATTTGCTCAACGATCAAAGTCGCATCATGGTTGAGGCGGGATGGTTTCCCGTCTGGGCCTTAGATGTACAGGATACCCTTTGGCTTAACTACTTAGGTCGCGAGGGAGGCATTGGAGCGGGTATTTCGGCGATGCCGAGTATGCACGTCTCCGTTGCGATGCTGATGGCATTAGCCAGCTACCAGTACAACAAGAAACTTGGCTTACTCATGTGGGCATACATGATTTTCATCCAAATAGGCTCTGTCCATCTTGCATGGCACTACGCGATTGATGGCTATCTAAGCATCATATTGACGTTACTCATCTGGAAAGGCTGTGGTTGGATATCTCATCGACTCACTAGCGAACCGTCTCAGTAACGATTTGTCGAATCCAGCAGTTCTTTTCTTCATACTGATTGGCTTTGGCAAACAATAGGCGAATATCAAAATCAGGGATCTCAATCGGGCTAGTGATCGCTTGCAGATCATGTGAATACATTTCCATTTCAGCAAAACGTTTCGGCACAATACACAGTAATTTCCGACCTAGTAACAAGCGTCTGATAGTAAGAAAGTTGCGTGATGCCACACCTACCCTTCTGGTATATCCGAGCTTATACAATGATTTATCAACTTGAGTTTGCAGCCTACCATCAGGGCTAACTAAGGCATGTTCTACTGCGACAAACTCCTCAATCGACATCGTATCACCTGCTTCAACCGTATTAGGATCGAATAAGCACAAGTGTTGCTCTGTATAGAGCAGCTCAGACAGAAAACGTCGATTAAGGTTTTCGATACTACCAATCACGATATCCAGCGCTTCGCTCTCAACGATATCTACATAATTGCTGCGATTGACGTTAAAAAAACTGACCTGTGAATTTGGTGATTGGTGTTTGATCGCGTCGTACAACGCTGGTGCAAAAAGCTGCTCAGCGTAATCCGTTAGTCCTATTTTCCATACGCCAGTATAGCTTTGCGGAGCAAAGTGCTTCTTAACCAATAAGTCATTCTTAATGCTACCAAGCAGCTTATCGATCACTGGAGCAATGTCTTGAGCGTGCCGAGTCGGCTGCATCGTCGCCCCCACTCGTTCGAATAAAGGATCATCAAATAGCGCTCGCATTCTCTGCAACGTATGACTCATAGCAGACTGACTGACAAAGCACTGTTCCGCCGCTAGGCTAACACTGTTGGTTTGGTAAAGAGCTTGAAACGCCACCAGTAAGTTAAGGTCGATCCCTTTCCAGTTAAACTCCTTCATGAACCTATCCTGTTTAATTCATAGTTTGTATTAAGAATATCAATTTGAGTCATTTTAGTTCATTGAGTAGAGTATGGGCAGTATTTGTTAGACGAGTAACATGGCAATGTTGTCGATTTTTAAAACCTTCTTTTGGCTTGGTTGGATAAGTTTCGGTGGTCCAGCGGCTCATATTGGCTATTTTCGTAATACCTTCGTCGAGAAACTCAAATGGCTTGATGACAGTGAATATGCTCAAATCGTCGCACTGAGCCAATTCTTACCCGGTCCCGGTTCAAGCCAGGTGGGCTTTGCTCTAGGTTACAAACGAGGTGGCCTTGGCGGCGCGTGTATGGCGTTTATTGGCTTTACACTACCTTCCGTACTTATCATGCTGGCGTTAGCTATGTTAAGTAGCCAACTGACTGAAACCACCACCTTTCATAATGTGGTTCATGGTTTGAAATTACTTGCGGTTGTAGTGGTTGCCGATGCAACTTGGGGGATGTACAAAAACTTCTGCAAAGAGAAGCTATCGGTGGCACTTTGTTTGATAACGGCTGTCGCACTCTTACTTTTACCTGGTATTGCGACCCAAATGGGTGTCCTGATTATGGCTGCTTTGATCGGTGTAAAATATTTAGGTAATGACGACGCGCTCAGCACCAGCAAGTTTGAGCCTTCTATTACGCCTCTTGCCCTGTTTGTTGCTTTGCTTGTTGGACTGCCGTTTGCGGCGCAAGTATTACCCGCACTAGGTCTATTCAGCGACTTTTTCCAAGCAGGTAGTTTGGTCTTCGGTGGCGGCCATGTGGTTCTTCCACTGCTACAAAACATTGTCGGTGATCAGCTAAGCCAAGATGCCTTCCTAACAGGCTATGCGGCAGCACAAGCGGTTCCTGGGCCTATGTTTACCTTTGCAACTTACATAGGTTATGAGTTGATGCCTTCAGCCCCAATTACGGGTGCGTTAATGGCGACTTTAGCGGTTTTCTTACCGGGCTTTTTATTGCTACTTGGAGTACTAAAGAACTGGCAATCACTGGCTAAAAATCACAAAGTTTCTGGCGCCGTCAACGGAGTAAATGCTGCGGTTGTGGGGTTACTGGTCGCCGCTTTATACCAACCGGTATTTACCAGCGCAGTGATGAATCCACTTGATATCTCGCTGGTTCTCGTTGGCTTCTATTTACTCAAGCAACAGAAACTGCCGATTGTTTGGATGGTCGCATTCTTTATGCTGGCGGGGTTCGCTACTGGCTATATCGCTTAACAAGAATGCGAGTAGAGAAAAGGGGGAGCGTGCTCCCCCTTTTCTATTGATCTTGTCTAGCTTTCTCCTCCCTAACCATAGCAAGGGCTTTTTCTAGATTCTCATTAGCGACTTTGTAGTAAGTCGGTCTCGAATCAATCGCCTGCTGGAGATATGGAATCGCTTGTTCTGGTTTACCCTGAAGGGTAAGGAAATAACCCACATTATTTAACGCTTCTGGTTTCGTCATATGCTGAGAAAATACGTTCAGAGCACGATTAATCTCACCTTTAGCTAGATAAATTAACGCTAAATTATTCAAAGCTTTATCATTATTGGGCTCGTTATCCAATGCCTGTATAATGAAACGCTGAGCTTTGCGATAATCCCCTGCCATATAGAAAGAGTATCCAACATTGGTCAAGGTTTTAACCGAGTCAGGATCAATACTGAGCGCCTGCTTATAGAAGGCTTGAGCCAATTCGTGGTTTTTGTCCAAGTCAGCGATGACCCCCAACCCCATTAAGGCATATTCAGGCGAGTAACTATCAACCTGAAGCTTATTGACGGCTTCCACCGTACTTAGGTCAGTGTTACTCAAGGTCTTGTTGTTATTAAACCTCACCTGATCCGCATTGACTGCTCGCATAAAATAGCTGGTACCCTGCTGAATATCTCCATTGCGACTGTAGAGGATACCAAGCTGTTCAAGGACTTGGATATTGTTGGGATTCTCCTCAATCGCAATCAGATAGGCTTTTTCAGCCAGCGCTAAGTTCCCTCTAGATTGGTGTATACGACCAATGTTGAACAGTGAACGATCTCTATACTGACCGTTTTCAAACGAAAGAGAGCGAATGTATTCATACAAGGCTAAATCGGTGTTTCCGCCACTCAGCGCCTTGTCACCCCGTTCGATGGCCTCTTTCTCTGTCGTCGGTGGTTCTTCTGACGAAAGTGAGTCGATAGGTTTACCATCATAGAGAGAAGTGTCTAAGCTCGACTCTTTAGAGGCACATGCGGAAAGTAATATCGCAGATAAAGCGAATACAACCAGTTGAATTCCTTTCATAGTCCGTCCTTATTTTCCCATAGATGCAGTGAAGAGCAGCATTGACGGACCAATTGCAACGATAAAGAAGCAAGGCCAAATAAAGATCAACAGAGGAAAAATCATTTTCGTTGGAATCTTAGCTGCAACCTCTTCGATTTCTTGATTACGCTTGTCTCGATAGTCTTCAGTATACTCACGTAACGTTTGTGACAAGCTACCGCCTATTCTTGATGCATGAGCCAACATAGTCACCAGACCAGCGATCTCTTTCAGCCCCGTTCGATAAATCAAGTCATTAAACGCATCCGACAATTCGACCCCTGCTTTTACTTTGACACATACGGTATCCAGTTCATCAGCAAATTCAGGGTGCGATATGGTCAACTCATCCGCGACTCTGCGAAGAGCAGCGTTAAACCCTAACCCAGACTCAGTACACACAACCAATAAATCTAAGGCATCTGGAATCCCACTGCGAATCTTTGATTGCCGCTTATCAACCATATATCCGAGCACAATATTCGGTCCATACATGCCGACACCAACGCTAACAATCATGGCAAGGTTACGCATTGGCATATCTGGAGCAAAGAAGAAGAATCCTGCCGCCATCAGTAGCCCTACCACTAACGACAACGCTTTAATTGCATAAAAGATAGTGAGCGCACTCGCATCAAGATAGCCCGCATGCATCAGCTTTTCACGAATGCTTTCACTCTCTTTAGAGTTGGAAGGTTTCATGGCTGGTGCAAGCGACTCTAAAGTATTCTCTAAGCGTTTTGTCCGCTGCTTTTCGACACCACTAGTACTTTTAAGTTGGCTAAGTTTGGCTTTTAACGGCGATTTTGAGCCGACGAGTAACAGTGATAGAGTGAAAATGATCAACACGGTTGCCAATAGGATCAAGCCTAAAAAAACAGTCTGTTCATCAAGGTTAAAGGACGAAATAAAGGTCAGTACAGAGTCCATATCACACCTCGAAGTTAATGATTTTTCTGATCCACAGTGAACCAAAAAATAGACTAACGACACCCCCACTCACAAGTTTCATTCCCCTTGGGTCGGTATAGAGCGGCTCGACATAGCCAGGGTTAATCACACTGAGGAAAATGAACAGAACAAAAGGTGAAAGAACCAATATCCACGCCGACAGGCGGCTTTCCGCTGACAAGGTTTTGATTTTTCTTTGCAGCTTAAAACGCGCCCGCAGCACTCTTGATACTTTCTCAAGGTTCTCCGATAGATTACCGCCAGTTTCTTTTTGCAACAAAACCGCACTGGAAAACGCGAGCATGGAAACCGTTGGTGTACGCTCCGCCATCTGCATGATCGCCATCCGCATGTCATAGCCGTAATTGAGTAAGTTGAACGTGTTTTTGAATTCAACTCCGATTGGTGCAGGCATTTCCAACCCCACCTCATTAAAGGCCTGGGTGACCGGCTGACCCGCTTGTAACATACGACGCATGATATCTAGGGCTTCAGGCAACTGTTCTTCAAAGGCCGCCAAGCGATCTGAAATCTTCTTACCTAACCAAAAATATAGACACATCCAAACCGCAATAATCGCTGCGATCCCGACATAAAGAGGTTGACCAATAAACAGCGCGATAAAAAAACAACAAACCGACGAGATAGATGTAATGAGTAGGGTTTGAGTTAAACTCCAGTCATATCCAGACAGCTCAATCATTTTCTTGAGTGACGACAGTGCCTCAATTTTTACTAAACGACGATCCCAAGGGGTCAGGCTTTTTAAGTAATGTTCATGAAGCAGTGAACGTGCCTCTTCATCTAATTTAGACTGGGACTCCTTTAATCGTTCTGATAACTCTTTATGCTTTGCTTTACTCCCTGCTGCAGGCAGAATCAGCGCCTGCGAAATAAACACCACTGCGAAGAAAAGTAAGACAAAAAAGAGTGTCGCATCCTGCTGCATAATGCCCCCTTCTATGAGTGTGACTCATTAAAAATTTCGAAAGGAAGATGAAGGCCTTTTTTAGAGAGCTGGTCATGACATTGCGGCACGACTCCCGTCGCCGTAAAGTGTCCTAAGACATTCCCTTCTTCATCCATTCCTCTACGTTGGAACTTAAAAATCTCCGACATGGTAATAATTTCACCCTCCATGCCGTTGATCTCACAAATGCTGACCATACGTCGCTTACCGTCTTCCTGACGTTCCATTTGCACAACCAAATGAATGGCCGACGCAATTTGAGAGCGTAGGTTTTTGGCGGTCATATTCCAGCCCGCCATCGCGAACATATTCTCTACCCGAGAGAGAGCATCGCGCGGCGTATTGGCATGTATTGTCGCTAACGAACCATCGTGGCCAGTGTTCATCGCAGCTAACATATCAACCGCCTCAGCACCACGAACCTCCCCCAGTACAATTCTGTCGGGGCGCATACGCAGTGAGTTTTTCACCAAATCTCGCTGGGTGATCTCCCCTTTGCCTTCAAGGTTAGCGGGACGTGTTTCTAGTCGAACGACATGAGGTTGTTGCAATTGAAGTTCTGCCGAGTCTTCTATCGTCACAATACGATCATCAGAAGGAATAAAGTTCGAGAAGATATTAAGTGTGGTGGTTTTTCCTGAACCGGTACCACCTGAGATGAGTACATTCATCGCCCCACGCACCGCTGCTTCAACAAACTGAGCCATTTCGGGAGACAGAGAGTTATAGTTGAGCAGGTTATCCATATTCAACTTCTCTACCGCAAAGCGGCGAATCGACACTGATGAACCATCAAGCGCAAGAGGTGGAATAATGGCGTTTACACGTGACCCGTCAGTCAGACGAGCATCGACCATAGGTGATGCTTCATCAATACGTCGACCGACCTGACTCACGACTCTATCAATAATGTTGCGAAGATGTCGCTCGTCAAGAAAGGTGTAAGGAGTTAATTCCAACTTACCACGTCGCTCAACAAAGACGTGCTTAGGTCCATTCACCAAAATATCCGACACAGTCGGGTCTTTGAGCAGTGGCTCAAGAGGACCTAAACCAAAAACCTCATCTTCGATTTGTTGTATTACCCGTTTACGTCCTTCCGCACTCAATGCGTGCGTTTGGTCTTCCGCCATTAGCTGTACAACGGCGTCGTGCAACTCAGACTTAGCACGTTCCTTTTCCAAGCTCGCCAACAAGCCTAAGTCGAGCGTTTCAAGCAACATTTGGTGATAATAATGTTTAACCGAAAGCTCTAGCTCGAGTTGCTTCTTCTCTTCTTCAACGGCATGACCTTTCGCTTCAGCCTCGCGACGTTTTCTTTCTTGAAAAGATTCAGCAGCCTTTTCTTCTACCACTTGACTTGTTTGTGGCTCTGTAGTCACAGCCTCTTGTCGTTGATTCGCTTGCTGGATTTGACGCTCCTCAGCTTCAACCACTTTCTTTTGTAGCTCCGGGTTTATGTTTTTCCTTTTAAAGAACATATTAGCCCCTTGTTATTATCAAGCTTTGTTAGGAGAACATTTTCTTAAACCAACCTTTCTCACTCTCCTTATCCGGAACTAAAGAGTGTGCTAATCGTTGAACTGACTTGGAAATTGCGCTGCCTTTTTTGGACAGAATAAAAGGTCGGCCTAAGTTGGCACTTTCAAGCGCAACTTTAAATTCATTAGGTATGGTGTGAATTTTCATGCCACCTATGGTTTCTTGAATATCCTTTAATTTGATCGACTGTCGCTTCTCATAACGATTGACGATAATTTCCATTTGATCTCTAGAGACACCAAACTCGAACGTCAGCACTTTGATAATCTGCGTCGTATTTTTAATCGCGACTAAGTTTTGTTGAGTCACCAAGAACAGTTTCGTCGCGGGTGAGATAACCGAACCAAACATCCGATCAAGCCCGCGAGATAAATCGATCACAATGTATGGGTATCTTTCACGTAAGATAGTGATTAACTTATTGAGTTGAGGGGCTTTTTCGAAATTTTCATGGCTATTTTCACGTTTAAAACCGATAGTGTGCAGACCAGATTCATGCTTAGTGACTAACCCACCCAGAGAGACTTCATCCAAATCAGAAAGATTCGCGATGGCATCTGTGAGACCGTAAGTACAAGAAACGTTAAGATAATCTTCTATCACGCCAAACTGAGTATCTAGATCAACAAATAGAACATTATCTGGGTTCTGTTTTGCAATCGTAATGGCGGTATTGAGCGCCAACATTGATGCACCCGCACCACCTTTAGTATTCATAAATACAAGCAGCTCACCAAGGTTTCTGCTTGCCACTTTTTCTTCAGCAACATTCCTAAGTAGCGGAATCAGCTCCCCCAAGGTCGCCTTGTCGGAAATAAAGTCTGCGGCTCCAATGCGTAAAGCGATTTTTAGTGCGCCATTGTCATTCTCATTGCCGAAAACAATCAATGACGCTTCATGGCCAGTAGCATGCTCTGGCCCCTCATACTGTTGAAGCTCAACAATTTTTTGTGCCCAATTCGGCCCCGTCTCTACAAAAATAAGATCAGGTGGAGAGAAATGTGCAAGATTACCTACCACCAGACCATGGAACGAAATCATTTCAAAGCTGACACTAGGGCACTTTGACAGCTCATGACTGATATGAAGGTGAAAGGCGTCAGATAAATAGAATACCCAAACAGTTAAGTTTGTTTTCAGTCTTATGGGTTGGTCACCATGAGTCGTTAGCGTCACTGCTTCTCCCATCTCGTTCTCCTAGCAGTCCGTGCTATTTTCTTCATTAAAGGGGGTCTCTCTGTGATGACCTAGGTTTTCCCTTGGTCGAGTCGTTTCAAACTCCGGAACAGACAGACCTCCTGTCAAGTTGATGAAACTGAGCAAGCCAGTAAATTGATATTCAAAATCAACGACTTTAGCCCTCACATATTCAATTGTAGGAAAGATTGCATCATCTGTCAGAGTTCCTTGAATAACATTCCCCGAAGCATCGAGATACTCAATGGTCAGATTGCTAGCAGAGAAACCATACGGCGCTCCGCTGACTACCGCTAAGGCTGGAATATTGGCTTTATCCTCAACTTTACAAACAACCGCCAAACGCGCGGCGATTCGTGTCATGTCATTAACCATCTGCAATGAATAGATGTAACGCCCTACCTCAATCACAGCAAAAATTACCAATAACAACGCGGTTGAGACCAAGGTAAATTCTATGATCGATAGACCTTTTTGCTTCTTCATGGTGCAGTCCTCATCATTGCCGAAGCATTTAAAGGCACTGCAAAATTGAGCGTCGAGCTAAACTCAGTAATAACCGGAACATAAGTATGATTAATCGTGACTGTGACATAACCATTCTCATGTAATACAGTGACGTCTGACGTGTCTATGCCACTCATCAAAGATACAGCCCCGTCCCCCACAACAGTTTTACCGTAAACGACCATGTTTTTAATTTCATCGACATCGGCGATTTGGTCATAGCTTGATGTACCAGTTACACCAGCGGTTGCATAACGAATTCCGCTCTGAGCCATTTTGGTTAAGTTTGTATATTGAACAAACGCATTACCAAACTCAGCAATCGACATTAAAATCATCATTAATACTGGCAGAACAATCAGCATTTCCACTGCTGCCAATCCTGTTGTTCGGGAGTGATTCCTATTGCGTTTGTTCATGATTCATCCCCTCCCGGATCCTTATACAAGACAATGGTATAAGGACCTTCATTACTAGAATCTTGACCTGGATTCCCGCCCGACGCAGTACAGTCAGAAATAAACTCCCCAAACACGGCTTCTTTACCGCTATTGGAGGTCGGTGCTTTTTGCAGCATAAAGAAGCACCCTAATGCAGTAACGGTAAAGCTGCTTGTCCCACCACTGGCTCCCGTGCAGTCCACAATTGGAACGACCAAAATACGTCGATCATGCTGTCCGCCTGAGTCCATTTTGCAGTCAGGATCGCCTGAGCAATCCGGCAACGCATCGTTATAATCTTCGTATCCCCACGGCTCACCTTCAACACTCTCATCGTTGTAAACGATATTGCCATCATTATCTAAAGTCGCTTTGGTGTCCGGTTCCTTTACGTAGATGTCTGAAGGAAAATCACTGGCAGATAGCCCACCACCGCTATAAGCACCAAAACGCGTGTTTAGCCCCTGGCCTACCGGACCTATCGTATTGCCGGGTTTGGTTATAACGGTATCACCTACCCCAACACTTCCTTCATAACCACCAGCGAGAGCTTTTCTCACCGTGTCTGCACCAGAACCAAAGTCAAGCAGTTGATAATTACCCGATCCCATATCACTCTGATTCTGTTCGGCAATTTTAAGTGCGTAGAGTTCTCCTGTATCGTAGCCAGTCGAACCTCCAGTGCCTGAATCACCTTCACATACTGCCATAGGCACAACATTGACCACATCAATACCCGGGCTTGGTCCTGCCACCGCGCTCGATACTAACTGTTTATCGACGCCAAATAGGTAAGCAAAGAAATTATCAAGCGAGTATGCACTTACAGTGACACGAACATAAGTATCCAAGTTCGCGTTATAGCCACTCGACTGAGGAAATATGGTGGGATCGTTTGAATACTCTACTGTGACGGTCGCATTGGAGAAGTCCATTTCGGAGTTGCCAGTAGCCGCTGCGACGTTATTCAATGTTGAGTTGGCCGCGGTGGTCGCTTGGGCATTTGTCCCTTCGCTATCCATGACAATGGCGGCAGCTAACGCAGCAGCATCGACACTGTTTTGCAATCTCGCTTTATTTAGCACAGCATGGCTTACATCAATAGACAAGGCAGCGACGCCTACCAAAGCAAGCATCGCTACCGTCACCATGACCAAAACCAAGCCCCTTTGTCGCGAATATTTACCTATTCGCTCTCTTGGCAACCTCATTGCGTCCATCCTTAGGGTCTAATTAGCAAACCCCTGCAAAACTTGACTATCAGTGCCTCCTAAGTCGGAGCTCTGTTTGCCTGTATAGACTTGATAGGCACTTTCCATTCGTTCACCACTACCCGAAGGAATGACTCCCAAGTTTTCTTGAGATGCATTTTGATTGTATGTTTGTTGTGTTTTTACCTTGGCCACATGGTGTCCTAAACGCGGTTTATTCGCGCAGCCGAGAAGCAGAGCGGAACAACAAACAACAATCGCTATAGTTATTACGTTTTTCATATCGCTCTCCTACAAACTATGTCCAAATGTGCCTTCAGTGCCGCCTTTACTTCGGTCAACATACTCTTGTTCATCGGCAGGTTTTGCTTTGGGTGTTTTCTTGACAGGCGCGATATACGAACCACGACCGAGTAAGTAGTACTTAAAATCATTGGGTTCGACAAAAGAGTCAGTCGGCAGAGTGACCTTGTTTCGGTCAATTGGCTGCGCGAGCCTTGGTGTCACTAAAATAACCAGCTCAGTTTCACCTGAAACATACTCTTGGCTATTAAACATTTGCCCCAAGATCGGAATATCGCCTAAACCGGGCATCTTGCTCGCCACATCACGTACATTTTCACTCAGTAGTCCAGCGATACCAATCGTCTGTCCATCCGCTAGCTCAAGAGTAGACGAAGCACTGCGACGCGTAATGGGAGGGATAACGTAGGTGCTATTGGTACTACCTGGAGACAAAGTCAGCGAAGAACTGTTGGCAATTTCACTCACATCCACCGCTAAGTTAAGATTAATTTTTTTGTCGCTTAACACGGTTGGGATGAACTTCAGACCCACACCATATTCTTTGTACTCGATCGTTATACCTTTATCATCCGGTACTGGGATTGGGAATTCACCCCCAGCTAGAAATTCCGCTTTTGAGCCACTCAACGCAGTCAAATTGGGCTCAGCCAATACCTTCGCAGTGCCGTTTTGTCGGGCGACATCGAGGGCGAAACTAAATAAGGTATTGCCATCAATAAAGGAGCCTAAAATCCCGTAATCACCAGATGTCGGTATCTCAAAAATTGGCGTCGCACCCGCGATACCAGCTGCGGTAGATGCCCCGCCCCATTTAAACTTAGAGCCGCTGGATTGGAAGAAAGCAAAGTTAGCATCAAACTTACGCACTAAGCTGCGCTGAACTTCAGCAACGGTAACTTCAAGCATGACTTGCTGCGCACCACCAATCGTCATCAGATTTATCACGCCAGTTTTATCAACTTGCTTACTCAGAGACTCATTTTCCTTGTCTGCTTCTCGTCCAGCGGAGTAGGTTTCTGCCACTCTCAAAGCAATATTCATTGCCGCTTGATTGCTTATCTGCCCACTCAGAATCAATCGGTTTTGAGCACTGTGCACTTCAATGGTTTCATTGGGTAAAAACTCAAAGAGTTTGGCCTTGAGGCTGTTTAAATCATGAGTGACTTCAATATTGATGGATTCAATCAGTTGACCACGGCTATCCCAAGCCATCAGGTTGGTCGAGCCAAGCTTCTTACCAATCAAAAACAGCTCATCGGATTTGAGCATCACGATATCAAGCACATCCGGGTCACCCAATGAAACACGCTTTGCTTTGCCAGCTAATGTTACGTGTGTGGATTTATGGTGGGGAACTTTGACCACTTTCCCTGATTGTGAAGCCGCATAGGTAACACCACTGCACAGCAGCAAGATAAAAAACAGTGTTATTATTTTATTCATAGCTCACCTCAGTCCCTGACGCGGATATTGCTGGATTCAGTGCCCTTAATAATGGTGACACTAGGGGCAACATATTTTTTGACCACTTTTTCCTCTTCATGAGGATTACGTAATGCTAACTGTATGTCTCCACGACTTTGGGCAGACAACAACTTTTCGGCCTGACTAGGTGTCACCTCTAACGTCACAGCCCTTACGATAATTGGCTTGTTTTCTTTGGTTCTCGCCGTTTGGTCAACAGCTAATACTTTGATTTCTTTGAGCACTGTTACGGTATTAGCCGAGTTTTTTCCGTATTTAATCGTATTTAACACATCCACCTTATTGCCCGGCAGCAAGAAGCCCGCAACACCAATAACATCGTTTACCCGAATAGTCACAGCACGTTTATTCTCTGGGATTAGAGATGCTAACGTTGAACCCTCTCCCTGATTGGCTAGACGGCTAACATGGATTATCTCGCCCGGATAAACATTGCTCGCAACAACTTGCCCGATCAACTCTTCAGCCGATGTAAATTGAGATTCAGAGCGCCACGCTTTTTCTAGCAACTTGTTGGTAATGTGTTGCTCCTCAATAACCGTCCCTGCGAGTATTTCCTGAGAGGCAATGATCACCGGCTCTCGCTCGACCACCTCTACTTCAGTTTGAGGCTGCAATTGGTTGTCCATCCACTGTTTGGCGAAAAACACGGCTCCTAAACCAAACGCAATGGAGAGTAAAAAGAGTAATATGACTTGATTTCGACTCATCGAGCACCTCCTCCTTTGCCATCAGCTGTAAAGTACACTTCCCACGCACGGCTTACGATTTCAGAGGAGATAACAGGTTCAACTTCTTCAAATACGATGATATCTCGGCTGATCCCTACAATGTCTTTTGGTAAACAAGGATAAAAGCCCACGTCATGCTGACGATGTAAGTCAAATAAAGTTTCAAAACACCCTTGGGTAAGGGTCAGATTTTTAGATTTCGCAATAATGCCCCACAGTTCGCGATACTCTTCTTCGAGTAGAGGACCAAACTGAATCTTGTAGCCAAGTCGACGTAAAAAAGCCGGGTCACTGATCTTTTCCGGATCTAGGTTCGTAGAAAAGGCAAGAGTGAGGATAAAAGGTATTGAGATCTGTTGACCATTGGGCAAGTTCAGATAGTCGTAGAAATATTCCATCGGTACGATCCATCGGTTCAGCAATGTATCAACTGGCATCGGCTGGCGGCCCAAATCGTCGATAATAAAAATTCCGTTGTTCGCCATCATCTGTAGTGGAGCCATCCATACCTTGTTGTGCTCGCTGTGGTTGACCTCCAGCATGTCCATGGTTAATTCCCCACCGACTTGGATACTGGGTCGTTCACAAAGGCACCAGCGGCGGTCAAATTGTTCTTTAAACGTGATGGACTGAATATCTGAGCTGGATACCCTCTTGTGATGCTGAGGCGAAAAGACTTTGATGATGTTACCCGCGGCGAAGACAGCGTGAGGGATGTAAACCGAAGTGTTGAGTGAGTTAAGAATTTTTGTCGCGACAAAGGTTTTACCTGAACCTGCACTGCCGTAAAGCAACAACGCCCGACCAGAATTAATCGCAGGCCCCAAAACCCCGACCATACGATGAGCGCCCAGCACATCTGAGAGTGCATATTCGACATCGGCTCGATTAACCATTTGAGCTCGAACGTCCTGCGCCTTGACCATTTCGCAATATTGATTCAAAGAGACGGGTACTGGGCCTAAATAGGCATCTTTTACAAAAGCGGTATCGGCTTCCTGCATGCCTGATTCTGACAAACCATAGCGCACATGTCCGGTAGATTGAGTGGAAAACGTTGAGGAAGCAGCTTGAAAAACCTCGACCATTGACTTTGCTCTTAGGCCTGCGATGACATCCTCAATCATATGACTATTGATACATAACAACTTGGTCAATTGGAGAATGTCAGACTTGGGATAGGCGGCAATGTGTTTGATGACCAGATTTTCGACCACCGCTTTGGGTATTCCTAAGTCGTCGAAGCTTGTTGGCACAGGGGGTTGCGGAGCTTGCGGCGTCAACTCTGTTCGATGTTGAACCTTGGACATTGCCTGAACCATAAACACTCCTTGTGATTAATTCAGAAAATAGAAATAAAGCGCTACTCCAACAACAACGACTGGCGCAAAAGGCATTTGATATCGTCCTCTGCTACCGTTTGGGCTGGTTAAAGCTTTACTGCCCGAAGAACCATACATGACATAGATCGAGTATTTGTTTAGTAACGATTTGAATTGGTTAGGTGACTCTGCGAGGCGAAGAAAGGCATAGAAAAGGCCAATAACTACGCTTGCAACTGCAATCCAATAAACCGCTCCCAAAATATGCCCACTGCCAAGCCAAAAACCCACGACACCCAAAAGTTTTACATCACCGGGAGCCATCACTTTTAAAAAATAAAAAACTAAAGCAACGCCAAAACATGTAATACCACTAACAGATGACCAGAGTAGGAAATTATAGTCCTGAAGGACAACAGCCTTATTAATAAAGCTAACAAAAAGAACTACTAATAATAATGAGTTAGGTATTCGGTGCTCTTTTGCATCAGAAACGGCTATGGTAAATAGCACGATCCAAATAAAAACATCCATCTAACTGTCCCCAAAATTAGTCAGTCCTACTCACTAAATATAGACCCAAATTGTTGAGATAACAGTTCTCCGAACACAATAAATATCCCCGAAAAACCAACCACCAATAAACCCGCACCTACCACATACTCGACGACGGTTAACCCCTCTTCATCCCTAAAGAAACTAATGAAAGACATAGCCAAAAACCTCCAAGTTGAACAAAAGGAAGTTGCCCACAACACAGTTATGGGCAACTTAATTCTTAATCAACTATAGACGAGGATATGCGTTTATGTCGGTATATTAGTTACCTGAACCATCTGGCGCATTATCAAGAACTGTACCTAGCTGTGCTTCTAGTGCAGAACTGAAAGTACCAAAAATACCTGCTAGACCGGCTACCAATAAACCTGCACCAACAACGTACTCCACAACCGTTAAGCCTTCTTCGTCTTTCATAAATTCAGAAATATTTTTAATAAGCTTGCTCATGATTTGTCTCCTTCCAAAGTTCATTAAGCCATTTCGCTTATTGATAATTTAGATTTATTTGAGCAATAACAGTTAGGATTATTTTGGCTATCTTTGGTACTTTTTTGCCATTAACTATCAGAAAAAATAAGTACATCCGCTCGTCAAATAAGCAAATTCTAAAATTAGGCTATTTATTCAAAGAATAGTCCTTCATATACTTTCTTTTTAATTTAATGCGCTTACAAAGCACTTTTTAGTTACTACTATATAGCCACTCAACTAAAGCCACCCATTCTCACTTTTGATACTTGACAGAAAGCCGACCACTGCACTTAAGTGATATCAATCACATTAAAACGCCGACTAATCATTCAATCGCTCAATAAGAAGCTTGGTTAATATCAATTAACATACTAAGCTAATTGGTACAGTTCGTGTGATTAAAACTAAAACAAAATAAGGACTTTACACAGTGGATGTGTTGCACAAAGGTTACTGGCTCGGACAATCGGTGACGTACGTCGCCAAAGATATCGTTCGAGATCTGGAAAGATACTTTCATATTCTCGACTATGGGTATGATGTGTCTGTCCTTAGTGAATCTGAAATACATTTCTGTTTTTTCTGTTACGAAGCCTCTTTTCACTCACTGTTTCTGACTGCCGCAAAGCTTTGTCAAAACCTAGATAAAAATCTAATCGTGGTATACGGCAATGGACTCCCCCAAGAAATTGCTGAATTGGATGTGGTTTATTCAACCTTTAACCTCAATCACGATGACTCTCGGGCTTGGAGTGATGAACTCAATAAGCAGGTCTACTACCAGTTTTCAAAACACCAAGAAATCCTTAATATCCATAAGTTAGTAGAGAACCATCAACAAAAACATATCAACAAAGATCTGGTTGAAATGCTGAGGTATATCGATAAGAACCTCTCAAGAACGATTAGAGAAGAGGACGTAGCAGAATACTGTCACTACTCAGTGACGTATTTTTCTAAGTTTTTTCACAAAACGATTGGAGTCAGTTTCCGGGATTACCTGACACTCAAAAGAATCAATCTCGCTAAGCAGCTGCTAACCAATGAGCGCAAAGAGAAAATATCTTTTATCGCTTTCCAGTGCGGCTATAACGATGTCTCTTACTTCTCCCGCATTTTCAAAAAAAAGACGGGGATTAGCCCTGCAGTCTATCGTCAACTTCACTAATCACGCGCTGGTCACAAGAAACTCCTAAACTTACTCTTAGTGCTTTCCTCCTATTTATTTACCATGCTAGAGTTAACAATCTATTAACAACAAAAATAACCATAATTTTGCCAATAACACGGAGTTAGAGAATGATTCAGCCTAACGAGTTAAGCAAACCAACCTGTGCTCTCCCACCACCCAACGAGATGATCCTAAAATGGGCAGCGGAGCGCCCTAATGAGGTTTATCTTAAACAAATTATCAACCGCCAGTTTATCGAGTTCACCTACGCGGAAGTTGCCGATCAAGCACTAAAGCTAGTCACAGCACTCAATAATTTGGGTATCCAGCCAGGTGACAAAGTTGCACTGGTATCAAAAAACTGTGCCGAATGGTTTATCTGTGATTTAGCCATGACGCTTGGTGACTTTGTCAGCGTGCCGATCTTCCCAACCGCTGGTGCTGATACCATCGAATACTGTCTGACGCATAGTGAAAGTAAAGCGCTGATTGGCGGTAAGCTTGATGATGCAGCAGCAACACAGCAAGTGATCGACACGATGCCTGACCTTATCACCATCGCTCTGCCGTATGACTCTGCACCAAGTTGCCAATACCAATTTAAACAGTTGATCGCTGATTGTGAACCAAGCCAGTATCGTCCTGAGCATTACGACGATAAATTGATGTCGTTAGTTTATACTTCCGGCACTTCGGGGGTACCTAAAGGCGCAATGCTCACTTATGGCGCGTTTAGTTGGTCGGTCCAACAACTCATCAATCACATCGGTATTCAAGAGAATGATCGTCTGTTCTCCTATTTACCACTCGCCCATATTACAGAGCGAGTCTATATTTTCGGTTCTTCGATCATGGGGGGAGTTCAGACTGCCTTCCCTGAGTCTCTCGATACTTTTATCGAAGATGTAAAAATGCAAAGACCCACATTGTTTATCTCAGTGCCTCGACTATGGACCCTGTTCCAACAGCGTATTCAAGATAAACTGCCGCAGAAAAAACTGAACATCTTGCTCAAAATTCCATTTGTTAACTCTTTGATTAAGAAGAAACTCGCAGATGGACTCGGTCTGGACAAAGCACGCGTGCTAGGTTGTGGTTCTGCCCCTGTGTCTCCGGCGTTACTTGAGTGGTACCACAGCGTCGGCCTGAACATCACAGAAGCTTGGGGGATGACTGAGTCGTTTGCCTACAGCACACTTAACTACCCATTCCGTGCAGACAAAATCGGTAGTGTTGGTAATGCAGGGCCCGGTATTGAACTGAAAATTGCCGAAGACAATGAAATCATGGTCCGAGGAAAAGGTTTATTCTCCGGCTATTATAAGAACGACATCGCGACTCAAGAGTCATTTGACTCGGAAGGGTGGCTACACACTGGTGATATTGGTTCTATAGACAGCGAAGGATACTTAAACATTCAGGGACGTAAAAAAGATACCTTTAAAACAGCTAAAGGTAAGTTTGTCGCCCCTGTTCCAATTGAGAAAAAGCTGTTCGAGTACAGCCGTATAGAAATGATGTGTCTGATTGGTCTGGGACTTCCAGCGCCAATTTTGCTTGTGGTTCCTCATGATTTCCCTAATTTTGATCGTGCCCGTTATGAGCGTACGACGAAAAAAGTCATCAAGAGAATGAACGCCGAGCTAGAGTCTCACGAACAGATAAAAGGCGTCTTAATGATCAAAGATCCGTGGAGCATTGAGAATGGTATCTTGACTCCGACTTTGAAAATTAAACGTCATGTTCTTGAGCAAAAATACCACGAGATTGGGCACAACTGGCCTAAAGGTCAGCTCGTCGTGTGGGAAGAGTAGTTTTGTACTGATATTTAAAAGGAGAGCCTACGCTCTCCTTTTTACTTTTCGGCATAAAGTAAAGCGATTATGATGCTCACTTGCCACAAGAATACATAGGGACAGTATATGGATGCTAGGTTGCATCACCTGCCAGGATTGCGCTACTTTGAAGTCGCGGCAAGGCTCAATAGTTATAGCCGAGCAGCCGAAGAGCTTTTTATTAGTCAGGCTGCTGTGAGCCAAAAAATTCGCCAATTAGAGGATGGGTTAGGCTGTAAGCTATTTGTCCGTGATGGCCGAGAAATGCGTTTAACCGAACAAGGAAAAATCTTGTTTAAACATGTTTCTCAAGGCTTCGAAACTATTATCAGTGGTCTGAATCAAATCCAGAGCGAGCCAGTTGAAGGCTTGCTGTGCGTTAGTTCAACGCCGTCATTTGCGTCTCGTTGGTTACTACCGCGATTATGGAAATTCTCTACTCAATACCCAAGTATCCCTATTCGTATCATTACCAGTTGCGACGCTCCCAAACTAAAACAGGGTGATGCCGACCTAGCTATATGGCAAGGCGATACTCTCGACGTCAGTGACAACCACAAGCTACATAAAGAGTTTCTATTTGAAGAAACGATCTACCCGTTTTGTTCTCCCCACCTAGCGAAAACAATCAACTTATCGACGCCCGAACAGCTACTTGGTTGCTGGTTGATTCACTATGAATCAGGAGGTTACCCATGGCGAGCTTGGTTTGCCGAAGCCGGTGTTGAGATGAACAAAGAGTCGGTGAGATGGATGGATGTCAGTACCTTCGATCATGCGATGAATGCGGTTATGGCTGGTCATGGCGCTTGTTTAGCCTCAGACTCACTCGCCGCCGACTATGTAGAGAGAGGGTTACTCATTAAGCCATTTGATATTGGTATGACCCCAGGCATCCAATTCAACCTGTTCTACAATGATGAGTCCCCTCGACGAAATCGAATCGCTGCTTTTGCAAACTGGCTACATAGCGAAATAGCAGGCTAAGCAACAAAAAGAGAGCCATTCGTTAGGTTTTGGCATCATTGATAGCCGTAGCCCAAGGTAGGCTGGGAAACTAAGCGCTAGGAGCACGTTACCCTATATAAAAAATGTATGGTCCGCCCCGTTATTGCAACTACAATTTAGTAATAACGGAGTTGGTTTGCGCTAATGTATTCGGAGTC